>JBBJOK010000089.1:5049-7869 GCA_037721545.1 Chitinophagaceae bacterium | reverse complement strand
CTTTCTCAGTGTTGGTGTTGTTTTTCAAACAGGATGTTTGCTCAAAAATCATCAAAGCAAAAGCTAAAAATAAAACTGATGATAATAAAATATTAAAGATGCCATATAAAATTTATTTTTCACTTGTACTATTCTTTTTTTCGGCGGCTTTAAATACGATAATCGGGCAGGGTAAAACAATCAATAGTAAGCCCAACATTTTATTAATTTTTACTGATGATATGGGAGTTATGGATGTAGGTTATAATAAGGTTACTGATTATTATGAAACACCTAACATAGATAAGCTGGCTAAGGAAGGAATGCGGTTTACCAACGCTTATGCTTCCGGAGCAAATTGTGCACCGAGCCGTGCATGTATGTTATCAGGTTTGTATACCCCAAGGCATCAGGTGTATGCTGTTGCCAATACAATGAAGGGCCCGATAAATCAAATGAGGCTGGCACCGGTTCCTAATAATCCCGAACTTGATCCTTCTTTTTTTACTATGGCAGAGGCATTAAAAACTGCAGGATATGCAACAGGTATATTTGGTAAATGGCATTTGGGAAGTGAGAGCGACAGCACTGATCCGGGGAATCAGGGCTTTGATGTGGTGATGGAATCAGGTCCTGCTGCAAAGGATAGAAAGATAAAAGTTACAGATGACCCAAAAGGAATTTTTGAAAAAACGGATGCTGCAATAAAATTTATTACTTCTAATAAAAACAAACCTTTTTTTGCTTACGTATCGCATAATGCAGTTCATGGGCCACATCAGGCACGTAAAGAAACACTGGAAAGATTCAGAAATAAAAAACCTGGAAAATATCATAATGACCCCTTGTATGCTGCCTGTATTTATGACTATGATGCAAGTGTTGGACAACTCCTGAATCATCTGAAAAAATTAGGTCTTGATAAAAACACTCTGGTCATTTTTACATCTGACAACGGCGGCACAAACATTACACCACAGGAACCTTTACGGGGTAATAAAGGTGCATTTTATGAAGGCGGAATAAGAGAGCCGTTTATTGCAAGATGGCCTGGTAATATTGTTGCAGGTTCAGTAAATAATACACCAATTATTAATCTTGATCTTTATCCAACATTTGCCGCACTGGGTAAAGTAAAATTACCATCCAATACTTTACCGGATGGTGAAAATATTCAACCTCTTTTTGCAGGTAAGCAGGCGACAAAGCGCAACAAAATATTCTGGCATTTTCCGGGTTATCTCGACAAACCAATTATTCGCCCGAGAGATTCATTATTCAGAACACGGCCGGTAACCATTATGCGTAAAGGAGATTATAAAATATTTCTGTATCATGAAGAATGGATCTTAGATGGCGGATGGGATAAACGGGCCACAAACAATGCTGTTGAAGTTTATAATTTAAAAACTGATGAAGGCGAGCATACTAACATTGCTACAGTAAACCCGGCAAAACGTGATGAACTGATAACTGATCTTTTAAACTGGATGAAAAGTACCAATGCCAAAATGGCTACTATTAAAACTGCAGAGCAACAACGCAACATGAAAATATCCGACGGCAGAACGAAGCAGCGTAGTGGTGAAGATGATAATTAAACTACTGTCGTTGTCATCGCTTACATATTTATGATAATCGTCAGAAATAAATTTAAGAGATAAAAACTTCGGATGAAAAAGCTTTTAATATTTATTTTTCTACCCTTCGTTTTATCAGCAGGTGCACAACAACAGAAGTCATTAAACAATCAGCCTTATAACGTTATTTTATTTATTGCTGATGATCTCGGTGTGAATGACATCAGCCCGTACGGTAATAAAATAGTAAGAACGCCAAACTTAAATGCATTTGCAAAGCAGTCTTTATTATTTACACGTGCTTTTGCAACTTCACCAACATGCACTCCTTCACGAAGCAGTATCTATACAGGTTTAATGCCCATACGTCATGGAGCACATGGTAATCATGGCGGAGTTTCTGAGGGAACAAAATCTATAGTACAATATCTTCAGCCGCTGGGTTATCGTGTTGCAATAGCGGGCAAGTTACATGTAGGTCCGGAAGAAATTTTTTCTTTTGAACGTGTTTCAAAATCAAATGTGATTGAGCCGGGCCACGAAAAACAACCTGGTCTTAACTATGATCTTGATCTTGAACCCGTAGATAAATGGTTATCACAGCAGCAAATAACAAAGCCCTTTATGTTGATAGTTGCCGATCACAGTCCCCATGTGATCTGGCCTGAAAAACCAATTTACAATCCAAATGATGTTGATATTCCTGTAAAACACATTGATACCAAAGAAACACGAATTTCACGGGCAAGGTATTATACTGATGTAACAAAAATGGATGACAATTTTGGTAAGCTTTTGAACAGTATTGAAAAGAATGGATTATCAAAAAATACGATAATAATATTTATTGCAGACCAGGGACCGCAATGGCCCTTTGCAAAATGGAGTTTGTATGATGACGGAATCAAAACACCAATGATTATCCGCTGGCCGGGAACTGTAAGAGCTGGAACGAAAACAGATGCAATGATTTCACTGGTTGATCTGTTGCCAACAATTGTTGAAGTAGCAGGAGGGAATGATCCTCAGGATATAGACGGACAAAGCTTTTTAGATGTTATCAGAGGTATCAAAAATACACACAGGGAATATGTATTTGCAACCCATACAGGAGACAGGCTTATAAACAGGGCACCGCAACGCATGCTCAGGACAAATCAATATAAGTACATTTTAAATCTTGCTCCTGAAATTTTATATACCACACACATGGATAAAGCAAAAGACCATGATGGCGGACGTGAGTACTGGGATTCATGGC
>JBBJOK010000089.1:3194-4949 GCA_037721545.1 Chitinophagaceae bacterium | reverse complement strand
AATGAACATGCTGCTTCGGTATTATGGAAGTATCATAACCGGCCGCAGGAAGAATTGTATGATATGGAAGCTGACCCAAATGAACTTCAGAATCTTATTGGTGACTCTAAATTTAAAAAGCTTTTGGAAGGTTATCGAAAAACCTTAGCTGACTGGCGCAAACAGCAAAATGATACAGTTAAAGGGCCTGAAGAAATAAAAGAAGAGCCACTAAAGAAAGGTACAAAGCCTGTTGCTCCTTATATTTTTCTTGACTGAGTAATGTAAAATATTTTGCAGAAAAAATTCCCTGCCCGGGATGTCATCTAAATAAAAATTATTTGTTATTGATACTACGCGGCAATGCCTGCGGCGATGTAGTTGGACCTTGTACCACCAGTTTTCCATCTTTAAGTATTTTCATTCTGTCAATAAATACCACACGCTTATCACCGGTAGATGTGGTTCTTCCATGATATACGCAAAACATTTCTTTACCATCCGGTGAATAAGTAATACTGTTATGACCAGTGCCTGTAACAGTGCCGCCTTGTGCAACATTTTTTTGCAGAACAGGATTATTAGCTGCTTTTGTAAATGGACCCAGCGGAGATTTTGAAGTTGCATAACCCACTGCATAATTTTTTCCGCCAAAATAATTTGCAGAATACATCATATAATAGGTATCACCTTTTTTAAAGGCAACAGAGCCTTCTGTCCAGCGGCGGTTTACTTCTTTAGATGTTACTGACCGGCTTTCCCATTCAGCCTGCTTATCTTTCATGCTTACCGGTGGACGCAACAATAAAACGGGTTCACCAATCACACCGCTGAAATCAGGTTTTAATTCAACGCCATACACCCAGCTTTCTTCAATTTCATTAAACCAGCCTTTGTCTTTTGCCCAACTTGCCACTTCACTTTCTACGGAATGTTTATAACAAACGCGTGAATAATAGAGATACAATTTCCCATCTTTATCAAACAAAACATTTGCATCAATAATCGGATAACCCGGATCAAAAATGGGTTTGTCTGTCATGTCAATAAACGGGCCGGTTGGTTTATCAGCAACTGCAACACCAATGCGAAAATTTTCCAATTCATTCGTTGGATTGTTATTCCATTGGGCGCTGTAAAACATATAGTATTTTCCTTTCACTTCGTACACTTCAGGCGCCCAATAAGCGCCATTCCACATTTTATCAATGCTGCCCCAGCCATTTTTATTGTTGCCAAAATACACTTGCCCTTCTTTTTTCCAGTTAACAAGATCGGTGGAGGAATATGCAGAAAAACCATGCTTAGCGCCGGCACCGGTTCCATACATATAATATTTATCTCCTTTTACATGCAGTACATACGGATCGCCAAATTCAACAGGCAACGGGTTTTTATAGGTTGTTTGTTTTGATTGTTTAGCGGGTTGGGCAATCAGCAAACCTGTATTTGCTACAAATATCAACAGGCATAAAAGGCATGCAATTCGTTTCATAGTTTTGTTTATTTTATTACAAGTCACTATTATTTTAAAGATGAAATTTATTTGAACTAAAGATTTAAACTTACTTCTCATTTCAACTTTTTCAAATTATTTTCCAATGTCATTAAAACTTTAGCCGGGTATACTGTACTATTTAACCAAAGGTTCATGTAATGATAAAGGACTATTAATTATCCTTCTTTGCTCCCTCTTGGTTTTTGCTCTTAATCTCTTTTTTTGCTTTTTTAGTGAGAAAAGAATTTATTGCCATTACGTGTTCCTTTTGCAGTGCT
>JBBJOK010000089.1:0-3094 GCA_037721545.1 Chitinophagaceae bacterium | reverse complement strand
ATAAAATTCAATGTATTAATCAATCATTATTTCTGCCGGTAGCGGGAATTGCCAAAGGCACGTTTTCTTTAACCGGAACGCCAAAATTTGGTGAGCCATCACTATTCCATGTAAATTTTTGTGCCCGTGGCGATCTAAACTTTCCGCATCCCTGCCCCGGCTGGCTGTTTGCGTGATACAAAATCCAGTCTTCTTTACCATCGGGTGATTTAAAGAAAGAATTATGACCGGTTCCATATACACTGTTTTCCGGCGATTGTTTAAACACTGGCAATAAAGATTTTTTCCACGACGTGCTATCTAAAATATTACTGTTAAAGGAGGTTGAAAGCATTCCCAGTGCGTAGTTATCCGTCCAGCATCCGCTGGCTGAATAAATAAGATATAGCTGGTCTTTGTTTCTTAATATCTGTGGTCCTTCGTTTACGTCCACATGCGCCACATCGTTTTTGTTTTTAAGATCGCCATGAGTTTCCCATTCAAGTTCGGGGCTTGATAATCTTACCCTCTCGCCTTTAATAGTCCATGGATTTTTCATCCCTGCTATATAAATATCCTGTTGTCCATTTACATTACCCTGCCAGCCGCTCCATAAAAAGTAAAGTTTGTTTTTAAGATTGTAAACCGTGCCATCAATGCTCCACTTGTCGTCGGGTGTATGTAGTTTTCCTTTCATTTTCCAGCTTCCCTTCAATGGGTCGCGACTTGAATTTTGCAACACCCACATGCGATGATCTTTATTATTGCCGCTGTCTGCAGCAAAATAAACATACCACTTTCGTTTTAAGCTATACCACTTTTTTTTTAAAAAATGTATTTCAGGAGCCCATACTGCTTTTGAATAAGCAGTGTTTACAGGTGGAGTAAAAACAACTTTTTTTTCAGCAGTAATTAATTGTGCTATATCTTTTGTCTTCCAGATTGTGATGTTGCGACCGGTTGTATTTGTATAATAATAATAACCGTTTTTATAAATGCACCATGGATCAGCACCAGACGGTAAAAGAGGATTAGTAAAAGTTTGTTGGGCATTTACTGCAAAGGAAAGACCTGTTACCATTCCATCTGATAAAGCTGAATCAACAACACGAAAATTACTAACGCTGGCATATTCTAAAGGCTTATGGGATGATCTGTCTAAAACGATACCATGAATTGTTCCGTGTTGCGCAAAAAGACTAGCATTGAACATTGTAACCAGACAAACAATAATTGAAAATCTAATCATTAAAAATTTTTTCGTTAAAATAAATGAATGCAGAGATTGAGTAACGCTATTTTGTTAATCATCTTTTTTCGCTTTCGCCTTATTGAGTTTTTTAATCTGCTTTCTTTGTTCAGTGGTAAGAAAAGTGTTTACAACAGATACCTGTTCTTTTTGTAATTCTTTCCTCTTTGTAACTAATGCTTCAGCAGATAAAGAGGCATCTTTTTTTAAAGAGTATCTTTTTTCATCAAAGCTTTTTCTTACAGAATCAATAGAAGTTTTTTGTTGCGCAGTAAGTTCTATATTGGCAAGGCGATCTTTATCTGTAGCCTGTGCACTTCCAGTGTAAGAAATAATGGTAATAATTGCAGTGATAAGTAAGGCTTTTTTCATAAAGTTGTTTTTATTTTTAATAAATATTTTCAGGTTTTAGCAGCACTTATTAAATTAATTGAGCGATTATTTAGGGGGTTGATTAATTATCCCTTGTGTGTTTAGGATCATTAAATATCTTTTACGCACCTAAAGCCTGTATGCTCCAAACCCGTATCCGGACTGCTTTTCATTCTTCTTGCTACGCGGTATCCACTGCAATAACTATCGTTGCATAAAAAAGAGCCACCTCTTAAAGAACGTTTGGGTGTATAAGGATCTTCAGGATCAAAACTTTTTGATGAACCTTTGGGATTATCCGTTACAGCTCCCTGCGTTTTATAATAATTTGCATCGTACCAGTCGCTACACCACTCCCAAACATTACCACTCATGTCATACAAACCGTATCCGTTGGGCTGATAAGATTTAACCGGAGCAGCCGTAAAATAATTATCTTTTTGTTCATTATGATAAGGAAATTCTCCTTCCCAGCTATTCATTTTTGCATTTCCATTATTTATGGGTTCATTTCCCCAGGAATATATCTGATTTTGTAAACTGCCACGAGCTGCAAATTCCCATTCGGCTTCAGTCGGAAGCCGTTTACCAGACCATTTACAATAAGCTTGTGCATCTTCCCATGAAACATGTGCAACAGGATAATTTTCTTTTCCTTCAATACTGCTTCCAGGGCCCTGAGGATGCTTCCAGTCTGCTCCTTTTACCCAGCTCCACCACTGGCTATAGTCATTTAAATTTACAGGTGATGTGGTGGGTTTAAAAACTAAAGATGAAGCTACCAATACGCTGGCATCAGGTTTTGGGGTGCCTGGCGGGAGAGATTTTTTTAATTCTTCCCAATCTGGTGTACGTTCAGCTATTGTTTTATAACCTGTGGCATCAATAAATTTTTTAAATTGGGCATTTGTTACTTCTGTAGCATCCATTAAAAATTTATGTATCCGTACCTTATGTTTGGGAAATTCATCTGCTGATGCCTGGTTATTATCACCACCCATCATAAATTCGCCACCCGGTATTAAAATCATACCGGCATGGGAGCTGTCGCCATTAAAAAGAATATTGTTATTAACGGAATCAGTTGCTGAAGCAAAACGTGCAGGCACCTTCATGCAGCAGATCGTATCCTTTTTTTCTATTGCAATTGCTGCCTGTTTGTTTTTGCAGGCTGGTATTACAGATGTTATAATTAATAACAAACAAAAATTGAAAAATTTATATTGCTTCATTTGATTCAAATACATTCTTTATAAATTTACGACTAAATCTATTACCAATTATCCGTTCTGAACGAACTGGCAGGTAAGCCTTCTTTCTAAATTTTTTCATATTAAAATAGACAGAAAGACTTACCCAATTGCTATATCTGCTTGCAATTTAGTAAAGCTAATATTAAACAGATAAAACATTTGTCGCCGGCAATAAAAGTTTTGTGGTGCGAAGAGATATGGGGATAATAAGTTTTAGTAATACGTATCTTTTAAAAGATCC
>JBBJOK010000088.1:7214-9769 GCA_037721545.1 Chitinophagaceae bacterium | reverse complement strand
CAGTTCTTCATTTAAATAGGGAGTAATTTTATGCTTATGCTGAATGATATCTTCGGCAACTGAGAAAGATCTTTTTTCATCCAAGACAATTATATCTGCATCATACCCTTTCGCAATTTTTCCTTTTGCTTTTTGCATGCCGATCAGCTTAGCAGGATTTTCACAAAGCCATTTTGTTAAATCATACAAACTAAAATTTCTTTTCCTGGCTGCAGTCCATAAAACCGGCAAGGAAAACTGTAGTGATGCAATTCCACCCCATGCTTTCGTAAAATCTCCACTTTTCAATTCTTTAAGATCCGGAGTTGATGGAGAGTGATCAGTAGCAACAAAATCTATTATCTCCTCTTTTAATGCCTCCCATAATTTATCGTTGTTTTCCTGTTCACGTATTGGCGGAGCACATTTAAATTGGGTTTGCCCATCTTTTATTTCTTCTGCATTAAAATATAAATAGTGTTGACTTGTTTCTACTGTTAATGGCAAACCTTTTTGCTTCGCTTTTGCAATTTGGTCGATAGAATTGGAAGAAGACAAATGAACAATGTGCACATGACAATTATATTGTTCACATAAACGTATCATTAAAGCAATGGCATCATCTTCCCAGTTCCGTGGCCTCGAGTTTAGATAGTTTTGATACTTCATCCCCTGTCCATCCCCACAAGTGGAGAAGGGAGTTGTTAATTCACAGTGCACCAGCAAAGGCAAATTATATTTTGCGATGATGGGCATTGACTTTCTCAGGTCATTTTCTGTAACATTTGGAAATTCATCGATACCACTGTGAGTTAAAAATGCTTTGAAACCCAGTACTCCTTTTTCAATAAGCGGGTCGATATCATTCTCATTTCCGGGAATAATACCGCCCCAAAAACCACAGTTAGTATGTAATTGGCCATTTGTTGCAGATAACTTTTCATCAAAAGCTTTTGCGGTGGTAGTTACCGGAGAAGAATTTAAAGGCATATCAACTAATGTTGTTAAGCCTCCTGCCAGAGCAGCTTTGGTGGCAGTAGCAAATCCTTCCCAATCAGTTCTTCCGGGTTCATTTATGTGAACGTGAGGATCAATTACACCCGGCATCAGTACTTTATTCTGTACATCAATTACTCTTTCATCAATATTATCTAATGATTCCACAACATCAATTATGGTCCCGCCTTTAATCAATACGATGCCTTTTTTTTCACCTTCCGGAGTTAATATTCTATTACATTTTATTGCGAGATCAAACACTTAAATGATATTAATCTGAAATGAATAACTAAAAATAGAAAACTAAATTTTAATTTGGCTGCTTATATGTTCAACTTTGTTATATACGGCATCCTGATATTCATCCTTGTAATGCTGATATGGATGACATATCACTTCAGGACTCTTACAAATGAGAACCGCACTACAGATTCAGAAACTGAAGCGAATAAAACGCGGCTGCTAGGCTCTCATAATTTAATTTATGCCTCTATAGTTTTAGTGATAGTAACCATTTTGGTTTTTACTTATTTGGTAGTAAAAGGCTCCTCAATGGAAGGCCATGTAATGGAATGGCTGAACATAGTTGTAAGGGTAATGCACATAACTTTTGGAATTGCCTGGATTGGCGCATCTTTTTATTTTGTTTTTTTAGAGAATGCCCTAAACAGAACTGAAAATGTTCGCGATGAACTGGCAGGAAATTTATGGGCCATACATGGCGGCGGTTTTTATTATCTTGAAAAATATAAAAATGCCCCAAAGTCAATACCAAAACATCTTCACTGGTTTAAATATGAGGCATATTTTACATGGATATCTGGTTTTAGTTTGCTGTTTATTGTGTACTATTTTAACGCAAAAGGATTTTTAATTGATACGAATGTTTATGCCATGAGTGCTGCGGCAGCCATTACTACCGGTATAGGTTCATTTGTAGTTGCCTGGCTTTTGTATGATATTCTTTGCAAAACATCAATTATTAAAAAAGGAATATGGTTTGCCTTGGTCGGATTTATTATTGCAGTTGGCTTTGCCTGGTTTTACTGCCATGTTTTTAGCGCACGTGCAGCATACATTCATTTCGGGGCAATGCTTGGAACCATAATGGTGGCTAATGTTTTCTTTGTGATCATCCCTTCGCAGAAAGCTATGGTGAAGGCTGCCAGGGAAGGCAAGCCATTAAATCCTGCTCTGGGTAAACATGCAGGATTACGTTCGCTGCATAACAATTATTTAACCCTCCCTGTATTGTTTACAATGGTAAGCAATCATTTTCCAAGCACTTTTGGATTTGCATATCCATGGATAATTTTAGCGGCAATCTCTTTGGGAAGTGCGGGAATAAAACATTGGCTTAACCTGCGTGAACAAGGCAAATACAGTGTTTGGGTAATGCCTTTATCTGTATTAATATTACTGGCAACAGCATATATTTCCGCACCACCAAAAGCCGGTGAATGTAAAGACAATATCAGCTTCACCCAAGTAAATATGATTGTACAATCACGATGTATTAGCTGTCATTCATCCATACCGACTGATGATGTAATTAAAGCCCCGCCCAATGGTGTTAC
>JBBJOK010000088.1:0-7114 GCA_037721545.1 Chitinophagaceae bacterium | reverse complement strand
GTCATTCATCCATACCGACTGATGATGTAATTAAAGCCCCGCCCAATGGTGTTACATATGATGTTCCTGAAAACATTGTAAAGCTGAAAGATAAAATTATGCAGCTGGTAGTGATAACTAAAACAATGCCCCAGAACAATAAGACCAATATGACTATGGAAGAACGAGAAATTATCCGTTGCTGGATTGAACAGGGTGGCTCATTAAAATGAAACCCTTCTGTATCTCTTTTATGATATTCATTTAGTTAGACCTATTTTACTGCCGCAGGGTATTAACCAAAACTATCTTACAAAAAACCCGAATTCGTTTCCATCCTTTTAAAAAAGAAGAAAGCTCCCAGCTTTTTAAAAAAATATACCTGGCAGAAGGCAGCATTAAATTTACCTGGATAATATCACTTTGCGATTTTATTTTTTGCGTATTAAGCCACTTTTTAATTAACATAGAAAGTAAAGGACTAACAAAAAAATACCAGGTTAAAACAATTAATAGGGAACGTAAAATTATTTGCAAAGAAAGCTGTGAAGGGATAATCGGCTTACCAATATGTAAATAAGATTGCAGAAATAAAATGATTAGCAATACCCAGATTACAATGAAAAGGTATTTAATTTTCTTTTTTTTCTTAACCCTTGTATGTTTTATTCCGCTATACACTTCATCTGTGTGAGGTATCAAATATTCCTGGTAAAAAAGGGCCCTGGATTTTGATTGCCATACAATGCTTCCCGCAAATACACCAACTATCAAACCCATAAGTGCATGTACCATTACATAACTTGTTGCAATTGCCAAACTATAATCGGTTATTGTTGTTTCGCCGGTAACTTTTCTTATAAATTCATTTAAAGCTTTCCAGAAATTATTTCCATATAAAACAGTAAGCACTATAATTCGCTGAATTGCAGATTCAACTAATGCCAATACAGCAAGTAAAATACAGGATAGCTTGAAGAACCTTAGGTTAAAAAAAAGAATTTGTCCCATTAAACCCTGAAAGAAAACAGCTATATATGCAGTGGGGGGTGTATGAGGGCTTAGCATCATTTTAAAAATTGCAACAATAATGGTTGCCTTTAATATAGCACCTTTTACAGGCACATAATATGCAATCAAACTAATACAAATAACCGCTGCGCTGCTAACAACCATACCAGTAAAAGGTATTTTAACTGCGTGCATTAGTCCTCCAAGCACAGCTTCGCACAAAACCCATAATGCAATAAGCCTGTAATAGACCTGCTTGTCAAATGGTATTGCATCTGTGGTTCTCATTTATCCAATTATAGTAACTTTAATCTTAAAGCAAAAATATTTTGATACAATTTATTCTTAATGACAAGGAAATTTGTACTGATCTGCCAAAAGGAAAATTATTGCTTGATCTTATCCGCTATCATAAAAATCTTACGGGCACAAAGATAGGATGTAGAGAAGGAGATTGTGGCGCATGCACTGTATTAATTGGTGAAATAATAAATAGTGAATTAAGATATCGGTCTGTAACCTCATGCCTTACTGCATTAGGGAATATACAAGGGAAGCATGTGGTTACAGTTGAGGGTTTAAATTCCGAAGTATCGGGACAAGTTGTGGGAGTTTTAAATCCTGTTCAGCAGGCGATGTATAATGAAGGTGCAACACAATGTGGCTTTTGCACTCCGGGCTTTATTGTTTCTTTTGCAGGATTTTGTTTAAGTGATGGTGATAAGAGTCATGAAAATGCCATTGCCTCCATTGATGGGAATATTTGCAGGTGTACCGGTTATAAATCAATTCAACGAGCGGCAAAAAATATTGCTGATCTGATGAAAAAAAATAAAGGAGATATTATAGAGTACGTTACTTCCAATTCAATTTTACCCAAATACTTTACAGGTATAAAGAAAAGATTATTAGAACTGCATTCAAAGACTAATGGAATAGAAAACCAAGATGGTGATTCAAAAAAATTTTTAGGCGGTGGGACAGATTTCTATGTTCAGCAACATGAAAAGATGGAGCATTCCGAAATTGACTTTCTCTTTAATAAACAGGAGTTGAATGGTATAAGTAAAGAAGGAAATAAATGCATAATGGGTGCATCAGTAACTGTAACTGATCTAATGGAATCAAAGATCATTAAAGATTCATTTCCTGATTTCAAAAAAGTAAGTAAACTGGTTTCATCTACTCCCATCCGCAATATTGCTACTATTGCAGGAAATTTTGTAAATTCCTCTCCTATAGGGGATTTCACTATTCTGTTCTTGGTATTAAATACCCGGTTAATATTAAGAACTGGAATTTCAAAAAGAGAAGTTGCTTTGAGAGAATTTTATAAAGGCTACAAACAACTTGATAAAAAAGATGATGAATTTATTGAACAGATTTGGTTTGAGATCCCTGGCAAAAAAGATCTTTTCAACTTTGAAAAAGTGAGTAAGAGAACGCATCTTGATATTGCCAGTGTAAATTCTGCAATTAACATTAAAACAGATGGTAAAATGATTTTACATGCAGGCTTATCTGCAGGAGGCATTGGTCCTGTTCCCTTATATCTTTCTAAAACATCAGCTTTTTTAATTGAGAAAAAAATTACAGAAGATTTGATTGTTGAGGCGATTGAAATTGCGCAATCAGAAATATCACCAATTAGTGATACAAGAGGATCAGAAGAATATAAACGGTTATTATTAAGCCAATTGATAAAGGCACATTTTATAACCTTGTTTCCAAAGCTGGAATTAAGAAAGCTGTTCGTTGAATTGCCACGACCTTCAGGTCGTGGATTTGATTTTGAAATATAAAATGGGCTTTAGCCCAAAAGCGAGATGCCATACACCAAAGTAATGATACATTTTATCTGGGCTACTAAAAACAGGATGCCAATAATTACATGTGAATTAAAGCAATTACTATTACCGCACATTAAACAAAACAGCATCAAGAAAGAAATATTTATTGATACATTAAATTGTGTAGAAGACCATATTCATCTGCTTGTATCATTAGGAACAGAACAGACCATTTCCAAAATAGCAATGCTCATAAAAGGCGAATCTTCTTTTTGGGTAAATAAAAAAAAATTAACTAAGCAAAAGTTTGAATGGCAGGATGAATATATTGCACTTTCTGTTAGTGAATCTGCCATTGACAAAGTACGACAGTATATAATTAACCAGGAAGAGCATCATAAAAAGAAAACGTTTACAGAGGAGTATGAAGTATTTTTAAATGTTCATGGGTTTAGCAGAGACGATTTGGCTAAAGCCTAAACCCTTTTCCCGTTTCCACGACCTAAAGGTCGTAGCAATCAAAAAATAATTGCAAATTAGAATAATGGGTGGAGAGGGGTAAAAAACATAGTATCAATAGTAAGAGTAAAGAGAATGATAGAAATCGGAACTTTTGAGATTGCTACGATATTCAGGTCGTGGATTTAGAATAAAATTAAAGGCTTCAGCCAAAAACGGAAAGTGCAAAACATCGATTCCATAACACATCTAAAGGGAGAATCTATTTATTTAGATGACATCCCTTTGCAACAGGGAACATTGTTTGGTGCCGCATTTGGCTCTCCAGTTGCGCATGGAAAAATTTTAAACCTTGATATTTCAGCGGCGGAAAATATGCCCGGGGTTGTAAGAATATTTACTTACAAAGATATTCCCGGTGATAATCAGATTGGCGGAATAGTGCCTGATGAACCATTGCTTGCCGAGCAGGAAGTGCATTTTAATGGTATGCCCGTTGCTTTTGTTGTTGCAGAAACAAATGAGATCGCACAGGCTGCTCTGACCCTGATCAAAATAGATATACAACCTTACCCGATTATTACTGACCCGAGGGAAGCAAAAGAAAAAGGTGAATTGATCATCCCACCAAGAACTTTTTCTTTAGGCAATACTGAAAAAGCATGGAAAAGATGTGCTCACATTTTTGAAGGTGTTGCAGAAACAAATGGACAGGAACATTTATACATTGAAACACAGGGAGCATATACTATTCCTCAGGAAAATAATTGCATAAAAGTTTATTCATCCACACAAGGACCAACCGCAGTGCAACGGCACATGGCTGCTGTATTAAAAATTCCCATGCATAGATTGGAAGTTGATGTAACCCGTTTGGGTGGCGGCTTTGGTGGTAAGGAAGACCAGGCAACAGGATGGGCAATTTTATGTGCATTGGCAACTTATCATTTAAAGAAACCTGTTAAGTATTGCCTGCACCGGATGGAAGATATGCGAATGACAGGAAAGCGAAATCCTTATTCTACTGATTTTAAAATTGGGATTGATAATAATTTAAAGATAATTGCATACGAAGCAACTTTTTATCAAAATGCCGGTGCTGCTGCAGATCTTTCTCCAGCAGTTTTAGAACGAACTTTGTTTCATTGTACCAACTCCTATTTTGTTCCGAATGTAAAAGCAACTGCATATTGCTGTAGAACTAATCTCCCGCCTAACACAGCTTTCAGGGGATTTGGCGGACCCCAGGGGATGTTTGTAATTGAATCAGCCATTGCAAAAGCAGCTGAAACTTTAGGCATTGATGCATCAGAAATTCAAAGGAAAAATTTATTGATAGATGGCGATGAATTTCCGTATGGACAAAAAGCAGAGAGCGAAGCAAAACATTGCTGGGAGGAAGCCGAAGATATTTATGAAATAAAAAAATTAAGAAAGGAGATTAAAAAATTCAATGATGAAAATCAATTGTATAAAAAGGGAATTTCTTTTATGCCTATCTGCTTCGGAATTTCTTTTACCAAAACTTTTATGAACCAGGCAAGAGCGCTGGTACATATTTACACCGATGGAAGTATAAGCGTTAGCACCGGTGCTGTGGAAATGGGCCAAGGTGTGAATACAAAAATGGCGCAGGTTGCATCAACGATATTTTCTTTACCATTATCAAAAATTAAAATTCATACAACTAACACTTTTAGAATAGCAAACACCTCTCCTTCTGCAGCAAGCGCCACTGCGGATCTGAATGGTAAGGCTGTGCAAACGGCATGTAATAATTTAATGGAACGCCTTAAACCTGTTGCTGAAAAAATCTTAAAACATCCATGTAATAAGATGATGATTTCAGAAGGACTTGTTCACATCGGTAATAAAAAAACTGAACTAACATGGAGTAATTTAATTGCAACGGCTTACATGAGCAGGATCAATTTATCAGAGCATGCACATTATGCCCCGCCCCAGGTACACTTTGATCCGAAAATTGAAAAAGGCCATCCTTTTGCATATCATGTTTACGGAACTGCCATCACAATTGTAACAGTTGATTGCCTTCGTGGCATTTATACATTTGATGCAGTGAAAGTGGTGCATGATTTTGGCACAACTATGAATCCTGTTGTTGATCTCGGGCAAATTGAAGGCGGTATTGTCCAGGGAATGGGATGGATGACAATGGAAGAAATTATTTATGATAAAGAAGGCAGACTAAAATCGAATGCACTCTCTACTTACAAAGTGCCTGATATTTATTCAGTACCGGAAGAAATAAAAGTGCAATTTTTAAAAACTAAAAAAGATAATCTTGCCATCTTCCGTTCAAAAGCTGTAGGGGAGCCTCCTTTGATGTATGGCATCGGGTCTTTCTTTGCAGTGAGAAATGCAATAAAAGCTTTCAATCCTTCAGCAGATGTAAAATTTTCTGCGCCCATTACTCCGGAAAAAGTTTTGCTTTCCTTATATCCAAATGTTGTAAAAGGAATACCCCAAGGGGCTTAAGAAAAAGTATGAATAAGCAAATTCTTATTTGGAAATTTATAAAGAACAGTTTTGAAGAAAATATTTTTGTAATGGCATTGTACGTGTTAGAAAGCTCCGGCAGCAGTCCGGGGAGACAAGGATTTTTTATGGCAGTGAATGCAAATAAAGAAATGGAAGGCTCTATCGGCGGTGGAATAATGGAACATAAGTTTGTTGAAATGGCTAAGGAACAGTTGTCCGTTGACAGTTGGCAATTGACAGAAGGCAAGATCAGGAAGCAAATTCACGATAAGACGGCGGGTAAAAATCAAAGTGGGATGATCTGTTCAGGTGAGCAGACAATTCTTATTTATAAGATACAGGAAAAAGATATTTCTCATATTGAAAAAATAATTACTGCTCTTGAACAAAATAAAAATGCTACGCTGCATCTTTCTCCCGATGGAATTTTATTTGATGATGCGTTGCCAACAAAAGATTTCGAATTCGATTTGAAGAGTGAAGACAACTGGAATTACACAGAGCAGATTGGTTACAAAAATCGTTTATATATTATTGGCGGTGGCCATTGTGCATTGGCTTTTTCAAAGCTCATGAGTGCTATGGACTTCTATATTTATTTGTTTGAAGACAGGGAAGGGTTGAATACAATGAAAGCAAATAATTATGTTCATGAAAAAACAGTTGTAAAAGATTATTCAGAGTTATCACAACTTATTCCTTCAGGAGAAAATAATTATGTGGTGGTGATGACATTCGGTTATCGCACAGATGATATCGCGGTAAGAGGTTTGCTGAACAAGGATTTTAAATATTTTGGATTGCTTGGCAGCAAAAAGAAGATTGAAAAGATGTTTGATGATTATAGAAAAGAAGGAATCAATGAAGAAGTATTAAAGAAAATACATTCGCCAATCGGTATTCGAATTAAAAGTGAAACGCCGGAAGAGATTGCAGTGAGTATTGCTGCGGAAATTATTAAGGTTAAGAATTCGGTTACCGCGATATAATTTTTTTCAATTTTAAATTCCCGTTCTCGTTATGAAGTAGGCTAAATTACTTCTCCATTTGCTCAATAACACTTTCGGTAACCCCGGTATAGGAAAATCCGCCGTCGTGAAAAAGATTTTGCATGGTAACCATACGGGTAAGATCGCTAAACAACGAAACGCAATAGTTGGCGCAATCCTCTGCAGAGGCATTACCCAGTGGGCTCATCTTTTCTGCATAATTTATAAACCCATCAAAGCCTTTTACGCCACTGCCTGCAGTAGTACGTGTGGGTGACTGCGAAACCGTGTTTACCCTTACATGTTTTTTTACTGCATAATGATAACCGAAACTGCGGGTAACACTTTCCAGCAACGCCTTGGCATCAGCCATTTCGTTGTAAT
>JBBJOK010000087.1:0-9898 GCA_037721545.1 Chitinophagaceae bacterium | reverse complement strand
AATGCTAAATGAAGTTTCTAAAAAAGTAAGGGATATTTTTAAAGAAAATTATTCTTCAACTCCGCATCTTTATTATTCTCCCGGCAGAATAAATTTTATAGGCGAACACATAGATTACAATGATGGGTTTGTAATGCCTGCTGCAATAAACAAAGGGATTTACTATGCAATTTCCTTAAATAATACAGAAGAAATAAATTTTAATTCTGTTGATTTTAATGAAAAACTTACAATTAATACCAGAGATATAAAAAAAATGACTGGCTGGAAGAATTATGTACTTAGTGTAGTTAATGAGTTTTTGTTATTAAAAAAAGAAGTGAAAGGGTTTGATTGTGTGTTTGGCGGTGATATTGCAGATGGTGCTGGCATTTCATCTTCAGCTGCAGTTGAGGGCGGGCTTGCCTTTGGGATTAATAATCTTTTTAATTTTGGATTAAATAGAAAGGAACTGGCATTGCTTTGTCAGCGTGCTGAGCATAATTTTCCGGGAGTAATGTGCGGTATAATGGATCAGTATGCCAATATGTTTGGCAAAAAAGATCATGTGATATTGTTAGACTGCAAAAGTATAGAACACAAATACTTTCCTTTGAGGTTAGAAGGCTATGAAATTGTTTTGATCAATACCAAAGTCCATCATAATCTTGCCTCATCAGAATATAATGTAAGAAGAAAACAATGCGAACAAGGATTGGAGATATTAAAAAAGGAAAAAGGAATTAATTCTTTTAGGGATATAAAAAGCTCGAATGAGTTGGTGCCCTTCAAAGATAAAATGGGTGACAAAGTTTATGATCGATGCAAATACGTGGTTGAAGAAATTTTAAGAACACAACAAGCTGCAAAGCTTTTGCAACAAAATAATTTAAGTGAGTTTGGTAAATTAATGTTTGATACACATGAAGGATTGAGCAAACTGTACGAAGTTAGCTGCAAGGAACTTGATTTTCTCGTTGAAAAGGCCAGGGGAAATAAAGATGTTATAGGCTCACGAATGATGGGGGGAGGCTTTGGAGGATGCACAATTAATATTATAAAAAAAGAAAGTATAAAAGATTTTTTATCTGATGCAACTGTTGCTTATCAAAAGAAATTTCAGATAGAGCCTGAAGTAATTGAAGTGCAAATTGGCGATGGAACGTATGAAATATCCATATAGGCTGGTTGGTAATTTAGATTTACCCACCGTTGCCCGAAGTTGATGTAACCCCTCCCGTATTCTTTCTTATCATACGAACTGATCGCATCAATCTGTTTTGTCTTTCTTTATTTGAAATAGAATTACCCGTAATTCCGGTAATTATTTTTCGGCAATTTTTGCTACCACATTTACATGCAAAAGCATCCATTGTATCGTCTAAAAGTTCCTGATAATCCAATGTCAATTCATCCTCACTTTTTATATTACACAATGCAATTAAATTCAATCCATCATAACCAGTATTGGCCCCACAGCTATGATTCTGAGGAGCCCATTGCCGCGGATCTTTATCCCATAAAATATAAACTTCATTAGAAATTGGATATGCATACCTCTCAAATTCCCTTACCTGGTCCGGGGTCCAGTTTTTTTCTACATATCTCCTGGTTACAATGGGTTGGGCACTGGCTTCTTGCTTAAAAACAATTTCACCTTTTTTTATAAATTGCTTGGCAAATATTCCATATCCATCTAAAGAGTTGCCTTTTAATATATACTTTTTTTGTTTTACCGCATGTCTTGCAATTCCTTCCTCTATAATATTTTTTAAAAATTGCGCTTTACCGCCTGGCTCGTAATTAAGAATATAATCTGCTGACCCTTCATAGCCATCTTCATAAAAAACAGAACATGTAAAATTTATATCTAAGAAATACATTTCTTCATTTGCATCTATTCTAAAATCTAATCGGGCATACCCTACGCCAGCAAACCCAGAGAATATTTTTTCAGTAGCCTTTGACAATTTTTCTTCAAGCAATTTATTATCACATGCCACATTTGCATCCGTATGCAGGCTGGATGTTTTTAATGCATAGGTTTTAAATTGTTTATCATCTGGAAAAACGTATTCAACAGGTTTAAATACTTTGCATGTATGATCAGGGATGGGGTTTGCCGCAACAAGAACAGTGAACTCTCTTCCTGCAATATATTCCTCTATTAAAATGTCGTCATATTCTTCTTTCAACAAAGAATTTATTTTATTTTTTACACCGTTCAAATTTTGAACGAGTGAATTTTCATCAACGCCCAGGCTATCTCCTGCATGCGCAGGTTTTATGAAAAGTGGAAATGTGAGGTTTTGAATGGTTGCTTCGATATTATTATTATCCTGTATTTCTACATAATTGGGAGTTTTTACTCCTGCACAAAAAGCCACATATTTCATTAAGGGTTTAGAAGGATCGTAAATTGTTGCATTAGAGCCTGTATATGGCAAATTAAGCAACTCTAAAGAATGAATTACATCAATAGACGGAACGGACCAATCTAAATATCCTTCGCATAAATTGATGTAAATATCGAATTTGCACTTACTTAGTTTTTTGAGTTGCTGGTAAGTAGTTAACTTATTCAGGAATTCATGATGCACTTCATCCTCAGGCAATAATTTTGAGAGATTACGAGGCGGATCATAATTCTTATAATCTACATTACTGGTTGAATAGTCAGGTTGAAGAACACATACTTTCATTGATTATAACAGGTTTTTTTTCACGAAGCAATGCATCATCTAAAATTTCAAAAATGATATCAGAAAAATTTTTATTACTAAAACGCAAGATGGCTCCTATTGAAGTATAGTCTTCATCTTCACTTAAACCGCATTGCGCATTCACTTCTAAAACATGTAAACATTTTGTTTCTTTATCCATCCTAAAATCCAGTCGGGCATATCCCTTTCCTTTAACAGATTTATATGCAATAAAACTAAGTGATCGTAATGCTTCAATTAATTCAGGAGATTCTACCGGTGCGTACTGATAAAAATATTCATTGCCCGGCATTGGAGTTTCTTTATCATATGTTTCCCAAAGCCTGTCAAAGGATAAAAATTGTTCTTCATCAGGTAATGATGAATGAAAAACTCTTTCAACAGGTTGATAAAATTTAATACTTGCAGGAAAAGAGGATGATCCGATTAAAAAGGTTGTAAATTCTCTCCCTTTAATAAACTGTTCTGCAATTAAACCATCATTATCAAGCTTCCACCCCCTGTATCCTAATTTTATATCTGCTACAATATTTTCCATTTCCCGATAATTACTCACAACATTTTTAATGCCCAGGCCCATACTTCCGGCCGATATTGCTGGTTTTACAATAGCTGTATCACCCAGCTTATCCATAACGTTTTTATTAACCCTTCCGTTTAACAAAACCCATTTTGGTGTTACTACATTAGCGCTGTCAAAAGCTTTTTTCATGCTTATTTTAGAAGTGGTGATATCGTAGAAATAAGCATCTGCCCCTGTATAGATGATATTATTTTTTTCCAAAGCATAAATAACTGAAATTCCGGGTATGCCGTTCAACTCATCTCCGTCGCAGAGATTAAGAACAATATTTTTTTTTATGGAATGTTGCTTTATCCTTTTGATTTCATCTTGCAGATTATCCTGAGTGATATTTATCCATTCCCAATCGCAATTATTTTCTGAAAATACTTTTGTATACTCCGCTATGCTTTGAGTATAATCATAATAACATTCCAGATTATCATCTGTGGTTTCCAAAAAAGGTGCAAATACCCACACCTTGAATAAATCTTTATTTTTTAGGAAACCCATTTTTTTATTTAGGTAGTTTCAATTGGATAAGATCTGTGAACCTATAACGTTTTTGTTGTTTTATAGTCAGGTATTTAGCACCTGCAATGTAACCAACACAATATTGGCTATTACAGCAGCAATTAAAGGGAGCATCCATTTCCCATTCTGTAGAAGGGTAAAAAAAAGTTATCTCTTCATCTTTATTAATCGGCCTGATACAAACAAGCTGCTTATTTTGTACATCAAAAAAAGCATTAGGATCACAGCTGTGATTAATACATTCCAGGTAAGTTGGTAAAAGTTCAATGTGTTGATGTTCTCCTACTTGAACAGTTAAGCGGTTTGGCTTATCATAAACTTCTACCCAATAAAAATCGCTGATAACGACATTCTTGTTAAATGCTCTTTTGGCAAATAAAGAACGGTCATCTGTGATCACATCTGTTCTTATTTCAGCAAAGCCGGCGTTAGGAAAATCAAGGGTAGTTACTAAGGGTTTGGAAAGGTTGGCCATATCAAATAATAGTTAACATTGCTATGGATTAAAAATATAAAAGATTTAATTGGTATGAGACCAAGATATAAACAAATTATACCCTTATATAAATCTTCTTCTTATCCATAAACCAAACAATTAACCAATACATCAATATCATACAAACAGCATACAGTAAAGAACCGTTGTTAAGATTGGAGGAAACCGGTTTACAAACATGCTCATAAAACCATCCGAAAGGAGTTGTGTATAATGTTTGTCCTACAGTATTTGATCCATTTGGAATTCTTATTAATCCTAACAGTCTTGGTAATGCTCCACTCAATACGAAAATGAATAATGGGTTTTTTCCAAATACATCAAAGAATTTGCTCCACCAGCCTTTCCAGTTTTTAAATTCAATTATGTATATGAAAACTGATAGCGTAAGCAAAGCTAATCCCGTTGTATAAAGCGTATAAGAGCTGGTCCATATTTTTTTATTTATAGGAAAAGATAAACCCCAACATAACCCGGCAACAGCAAGTACACAACCGGCAACAAACAATCCGTTCACCATCTCATGTGTTTTCCCTTTTTGTAAAATATAATTTCCGGCAAAATATCCAAATATTACCTGCACTATAGCTGCAAACAAACTCATCAACCCTTCAGGATCAAAAACAACACCCTCGCCTTTGTACATGTGGGCGTCACCCAAAATTGCTTTGTCTACCCCAGTACCAAACCAGCCATTTAAACTAAAAGGGTCCACAGGATTACCGGCAACGCATAAAAACCAATAACCCAGGAGAATAATACCTGCTGCAACAAAAGCTCCTCTTACCTTAAAAAAATGAATAATTACAGAAGCGAAAAAATAAGCCAGCGCAATTCTTTGCAATACACCTAAAATCCTTACTCCCTGTGCCTTTCCGTCGGCGTCAATGTATTCCCACGGCTTCAATACAATATTATCCTGATCCCATTTAATAAATGGAAACCAATTTAGCATCAGGCCTATAAAAAAAATAAGGAAGGTTCTTTTTAAAATTTTTTTCAAAAAAACGGTTTCGCCGGCGGCTTCCAACCTTGGCATAACAAAGGCCAGGGCATTGCCTACAGCAAATAAAAAGAATGGGAAAACTAAATCGGTGGGTGTAGCACCATGCCAAGGCGCATGTTTAAGCGGTGAATAAATATTACTCCATGAACCGGGATTATTTACAAGAATCATCAATGCAACAGTGGCACCCCGAAAAACATCCAGTGAATAAAATCTTTCTTTCATAAGCAGATTTGAAAAAGAAAATTAATTAAATTCTCTCACTCAGTTCCAACCAGCGCATTTCTTTTGAATCAAGTTGTTTTATTATCTCATTGATTCTTTCGGCAGATTTTTGCAATTCATCAAAGGGGGGATTTCCTGAATTCATTTTTTCTTCAAGAATTACTTTTTCTTTTTGAAGTGCAGGCATTTCCTGCTCCAATTTTTCAAACTCATTTTTTTCTTTAAAAGAGAGAACTTTATTTTCTTGTTTTGGTTCAGTATTAACTGTTATATTTTCTTTCTGTTTGGAAATTTGTAACCTATCACTTGAATCCTCCTTTTCTTTCCATTCCCGGTATTCAGAATAATTTCCAGGAAAATCTTTTATAACTCCATCTCCTTCAAATGCAAAAAGATGATCTACAACCCTATCCATAAAATAACGATCATGACTTACAATTAATATACATCCTGGAAAATCTTTTAAAAATTCCTCCAGGGTTCTTAGTGTTTGCAGATCAAGATCATTTGTTGGCTCATCAAGAATTAAAAAATTGGGATTAAGAAACAATACACTTAATAAATGCAGCCTTCTTTTTTCACCGCCGCTAAGTTTACTAAGGGGTGTAAACTGCTGCTGAGCATTGAAACCAAATTTTTCCATGAACTGTGTAGCGCTGATCTTGCTACCATCTGCTAAAGGAAAAAATTCTGCAAAATCTTTTACATATTCAATTGCTCTTTTATCTTCTTTGTATTGCAAACCCTCCTGGGCAAAATTGCCAAAGACTACTGTATCCCCATGATTTATCTTACCGCTATCGGGGGGTTCTATCCCTAAAGCAATTTTTAAAAAAGTAGATTTGCCTACTCCGTTCTTGCCCACAATACCAATACGCTCGCCTCGTTTAAAAGTATATTCAAAAGCTTTCATTATAGGTTTATCACCATAACTTTTATATACTTTTTTCATTTCAATTACCTTACCTCCAAGCCTCGTCATTTTTACCTGGAGTGAAACCTCAGTTACATCTTTTTGCTGATTTACCCTATCTTGTATATCAACAAATGCATCCTGCCTGCTTTTTGATTTTGTTGTACGAGCCTTTGGCTGTTTGCGCATCCATTCTAATTCTTTCCTGAAAATATTTTTGTCTTTTTGTAGTTCACTTAACTGCACGTCGTGCCGTAATGATTTTTGCTCTAAAAAATAATCATAATCTCCCTTGTATACATACAGCTTTTCATCATCCATTTCAATTATCTCATTACAAACGGTATCTAAAAAATAGCGGTCATGGGTTACCAGCAACAAAGTACTTTTTTGAGAGGATAGGAAATTCTCAAGCCACTCTATCATTTCAACATCCAGATGGTTAGTTGGCTCATCTAATATCAGCAAACATCTTCCCTCATGCAATTGGGATTCTATCAAGGCTTGTGCAAGTGCTACTCTTTTCCTTTGACCACCACTTAAATTTTTTACCGGCTCATTCAAATGATGAAGATTAAGTTTTCCTAAAATTTGTTTTAGATCACTTTCAAAATTCCAGGCATTCAATTCACTTAGCTGATCAATGAGATCATTCAATTTATTTTCATCGTGGCCTCCATCTTCCAGATACATTTCATATTCCTTTACCACTTTCACAATGGGATTATCCATGCGTAGGATATTATCCCATATAGATTTATTATTTTCAAAGGGTGTATCCTGTTGAAGCATAATAACCTTTACATCTTTATGAACCCAAACAGTGCCACTGTCAACAGTATCTAAACCGGCAATAATTTTTAATAAAGTAGATTTTCCTGTACCGTTTCTTGCCACAAAAGCAATTTTATCTCCTTCCTCTAGATAAAAGCTGATATCCTTAAAAAGAGTTCTTATTCCAAAAGATTTACTGATATTTTCCACCGAAGCGTAATGCATAGATGCAAAGGTAAGCCGAGAACGTGACCTTATAAATGTAAAGGCAACATTTACTAACTTCGCCCCCAATTTTATATATGGAAAATAAATTTTTTGCTCACCCTACAGCAGTTATTGATGAAGGATGTGAAATAGGAGATGGTGTTAAAATATGGCATTTTAGCCATGTATTGCCTGGCAGTGTGATAGGTGATGATTGTAACATTGGACAAAATGTGGTTGTGTCAGCAGGGGTTAAACTTGGTAAAAATGTAAAGGTTCAAAATAACGTTTCGCTTTATGAAGGGGTTATTTGTGAAGATGATGTTTTTCTGGGGCCGTCAATGGTTTTTACCAATGTTATAAATCCCCGGAGCGCTATAGTGCGCAAGCACGAATACAAACATACACTTGTAAAAAAAGGAGCTTCAATCGGGGCAAATGCAACAATAGTTTGCGGTAATAATATTGGTGAATTTTCATTTATAGGCGCAGGTGCAGTGGTTACTAAAGAAGTGCCCCCTTATGCACTGGTTATCGGCAACCCGGCCAGACAAACAGGATGGGTTAGTGAATATGGCATAAAATTAAAATTTGATGAAGAGGGAAAAGCTATTTGCAGCGAAAGCGGCGAAAAATATGTTTTAAAAGATAACAAGGTAAATAAAATATAACTGCAGAATGGAACATACGATTTTAATTACAGGAGGTGCAGGATTTATAGGCTCACATCTTACCCGCTTATTTGTAAACAAATATCCTGAATACGAAATTGTGAATTTAGATAAGCTTACATATGCAGGTAATCTTGAGAATTTAAAAGATGTAGAAGATAAATCAAATTACCAATTTATAAAAGGAGACATTACAGATATCGATCTTGTAAAGAATATTTTTGAAAAATATAAATTCTCTGCGGTTTTGCATTGTGCTGCGGAGAGCCATGTAGACCGCTCTATTTCTGATCCATTGGCATTTGTAAAAACAAATGTTGTTGGTACCGTTACATTATTGCAAACAGCAAAAGAATTTTGGAAAGCCGATTACAACAATAAATTATTTTATCATATTTCAACGGACGAAGTGTATGGCTCATTAGGTGACAAAGGTTTTTTTATAGAAGAAACACCTTATGATCCCCGAAGCCCATATTCTGCATCCAAAGCTTCCTCAGATCATTTTGTAAGAGCATTTTATCATACCTATAAATTACCAACTGTAATATCAAACTGCTCTAATAATTATGGTCCTTACCATTTTCCTGAAAAACTAATCCCTCTTTGCATAAATAATATTTTAAATAACAACCCTTTACCAATTTATGGAAAGGGGGAGAATGTGAGAGACTGGCTATTTGTTGAAGACCATGTTAATGCAATTGATGTTATTTTTCACAAGGGAAAGATTGGGGAAACCTACAACATAGGGGGGCATAATGAATGGAAAAATATTGATATCATTAAGGAACTTTGCAGGCAAATGGACAAAAAACTGGGAAGAGAAAACGGCTCGTCGGAAAAACTAATAACTTTTGTAAAAGACAGGGCGGGGCATGATATGCGATATGCAATTGATGCCACAAAATTAAAGGATGAATTAGGCTGGAAGCCTTCCTTACAATTTGAAGAAGGCCTTTCAAAAACTATCGACTGGTACTTACAAAATACGGAATGGCTGCAACATGTAACCACTGGTAATTATCAAAACTATTACGAAACACAATATCATAAAAGATAATGAAGGGAATAATATTAGCAGGAGGATCAGGAACAAGATTGTACCCCATAACCATGGGTATCAGTAAACAATTAATGCCTATTTACGATAAGCCCATGATCTATTATCCCCTAAGCACATTAATGCTTGCGGGGATAAAAGAGATTTTGATAATTACAACACCCGACGATCAATCTCAATTTAAAAAACTTTTAAGCGATGGCACACAATGGGGTTGCACCTTGCAATATGCTATACAGGAAATACCTAATGGACTGGCTCAGGCATTTGTAATTGGCGAAGAATTTATAGGCAAAGATTCTGTTGCATTGGTTTTAGGAGATAATATTTTTTATGGAAGTGGTTTAACCCAACTGTTACAGAAATCGGCTAACCCAGAAGGGGCTGTAATATTCGCCTACCAGGTAAGCGATCCGGAAAGATATGGTGTCGTTGAATTTGATAAAGAATTTCATGCGGTAAGCATTGAGGAAAAACCAGTAAATCCTAAATCGCATTATGCTGTACCGGGATTATATTTTTATGATAATGAGGTAGTGCAGATAGCAAAAGATATACCCCCAAGTGCCAGGGGTGAATATGAAATAACAGATGTAAACAGAATTTATCTTGAAAATAAAAAATTAAAAGTTGGGGTTTTAGACAGAGGAGTTGCCTGGCTTGATACCGGAACCTTTGAATCTTTGCATGATGCATCAGAATTTGTAAGAGTGATTGAAAAACGCCAGGGATTTAAGATCGGTTG
>JBBJOK010000086.1:0-9958 GCA_037721545.1 Chitinophagaceae bacterium | reverse complement strand
AAATTTAAAAATACTTTTTTCATAATCAATTTATTTTCCAGTTTAAAAAATTATATTTCCTTTCAAAATCCTTTACGTCCCAGTTTTCAAAAGCCCTCAAATCTTCTTTAGGTGCTGATTCTATCAATACTCCAATTCTACTTGATGATAAAAAATACTCCTTACTAAGTAACTCAATAACATCTTCATATCTTTTCCTTTGCATTTTAGAATAAAAGTAAAACCTACCGTAAAGGCATTCGTTCCTTTCAATAACTAAATCGTTATTCCTTCCCTTTGAATATTTTCTACTTTCATTTTCCCCGGTTTTAAAAAGTGCATCATAAGCATTCTTCCCTCTCATTAAATATTTTTATAATTATAGAATCTTCAGGTAGTTTTATTTTTAGCAATTATTAATCCCCCTGGTATTCCTCATTAAAAAATTCTTTATACTTAATTTTGAATTGCTCTAAGCTGTAAGACTTTAATAATTCTAATTTTCCAATTTGCCATAATTCTTCACAACTCATTTTTAACAATTCTTCATACTCTGTATTTCTGGATTGATGATTAATTTTTAAACTTTCCAAAATTTCCAAAGTTGCACTTAATTCAATCATTCCAAGTTTTATAAAATCACTTTTTTGTTCAAGTGTAATTTTACCATCAACATAAGCTTTGTCAACTTCAATTTGAATTACGTCTTTTTTGGCTTCTAATTTTTGCGCTTTAAGCAATTTTATTTTGCTTACCACTTCTATTCCCGTTGCTGTTGTCGGCAACCCTAACAAAGCAGCCACATCGCTTAATTCCCTCCGAGGCTACTGCCTGCTTTTTCAATCCTATCAAGTGCATGCTCAATGCTGAAGCCCTGTGGCGCTTCATATCCAAATGCTTTGCGGAATAATTCTTTTATATCTGTTTGTGCCATTATGCTGCTTCCATTGAGTTTACACTATATAAAACACGTTTTAATTCTTCCCTTATCATGCTGCCCATTTCTTCCACACCTTCTTTCATTGTCATGGTATGCACTTCTAATTTTTCAATTTGTTTACCAATGTTGATTGTTATTGAGCGCTGACCACCGCTGTTAATATTATCGGCTTTGGATTTACTTATTTTATCATTTAAAGGGGATGCCGATATACCAGGCTTAAAGTTTTCAGTATTATTTGCTATAATAGGATTGAAGCCCATTGGCACATTTATAAGTTTTGGCCCTGTGAATACCTGCGTAGGATCATAATTTAATTTTGCCTGAACAGGGTAAGTAAATCCTTTGGGGGAAGCAGTACCATCAGTGACAACAATTTCTGTTTTGCCGCCGCTGAATAACCCTTTTATTTTACTGTAGCACCAATCAATGGCATCTATAATAGGCTTAATGGTATTATCCCAAATCCATCTTATCATATCGCCTATACTTCTCACAACTGATAAAATAAATTCAGCGGCTTTTCCAATTGCCCAAAAAATATCTTTCATTAATTCACTCTTACCCATCCATTCAACTACACCACTTACTATATGCCATATATTGCTCCACAAAGATTTGGTTGTCTCCCATATTTTAAGTGCATAGCTTTTAATAACATTAAAATACTCTGACCATTGAGATGAACCGGAATTAATATCTTTAAACAGACCTACTATATATTCAATTCCAGTTTGTATATAGGGTAAAACCACCACTGCTAAATCAGTAAATTTTTGAATTAGAGGGGTAATTATTGGCATTAATCCATTTCCAATGGAGTCCTTCATTTTAAAAATTGTATTGTTGAAGCGTTCCTGAATTGCAGCAGGACCGGTAGCCGCAGCCAGTGCATCAGCTCCAAAAGTTTTTTGCATTTCAGCAGCGAATTTTGGTAAAAAATCTTTCGCTGCTATTTCTCCCTTCTGCATCATTTTACCCAGTTGTGCCTCTGTTACATTCATAGCTTTTGCAGCAATTCCAAAAGCACCCGGTATTCTTTCCCCTAATTGCCCACGCAACTCCTCAGCACTCACTGTACCTTTACTTGCCATTTGTCCTAATGCTAACATTGCACCTTTGCTTTCTTCAGCACCAAGTTTCATAGCGGCTATGCCAGTACTAACCCCTTCAAATATTTTCATTTGTTCTGCCAGTGGCATATTCATACTTTTTAGCCCACCTGTAAGTGTTTTTACCCCTTCTAAACTTGCCTCATAATTTAATCCATACTTATCTGCTATAGCATTTGTTTGAGAGATGGCTTCTTTGCCTTTACCACCCGTTGTGGAATTAATGGCTGTTTTTAATGAGCTGCTTTTTAAACTTGTTCGATAAATATCACCGGCAAAATCTTGTACCATGCCAATGCCTTTTGTAATGGCTCCGGCTATCAGTGTTCCTTTTACAAACCCTCCCAACATGCCACCACCAACATTCTTTTTGCCTTTATTTTCAAGCAGGTCTAATTGCTGCTCCAGCTTCCGGGCTTCACGGGTAGCTTCAGAAAATTGAGAAGTAAAACGTGAATTAAATCGCACTTCATTTACACGCTGCAATTTTTCTCTAACATCATTAATACTCATGCTCATTACCTTACCTGCACCGGCAACTTTATTCATATCCGCAGCCATACGGGCAGATGTACTGTCAGCAATAGCAGCAGCGCTTCTCATTGCCGGTGATAGCAGATCATTAATCTTTAATATGAATTGTAAATTGGCATCCATTGTAATATGAATTTATTTTATCGCTGATTCTGCATTTCCTTTTTATGATCCTGTATTATTTTTTGAATTGTTTTTGGGTCGATATAAAATTCTTTTGAAAGCAATTCCAACACTTTTCCATGTCTTAGAAAATCGATGTCGTATAACTCTTTATAGCGTTGATAAATTTTGTTATTCCTTTCTTTTAGTAATTCATTATTTCTTACCGGCATTTGATTTTCAAATTTATTTTTTATTAATGGGGTTTATAGTTAGTTAGATGTTATTGCATCATTTAAAAGCATTTATAAGTATTATTAAATACATAAAAATTTAATAAATAATCAATGTCTTTTTTCCACAGTAAGTTTGATTTCCATATCGGTTTTTGTTTTTGATAAATTAGAGTGAATCCAGCCCCGTAAGGCTGGATTTTTTTTATTGCTTATTACACACAGATTTTTATGTGATGGTTAATAAAAAAATAGTAGGAACGTTTAGTTGGAGGATTGTTTATTACTTGAATAAACACAGTAAAGGTAAAGCCGTATAAGTATGCAGAATTGAAAAGATTTACACAGTTATTTGCTTAGAATATTTGTTCCTGTATTTCTTTTAAGTAAGCGGAATCTTTCAACATTTTTTGCATAGATTCACTTTCTTGCGCATCCATTAATTCAATTAAGTCAGGTAAATAAGATGTAGAATATTTCTTATGGATTGCATCTTTCTTTTGAGAAATTGAGAATAACAGATCATCTAAACTTTTGTAAGGAGACAGCAAAATCATGTATAAATAATTTGAATCCAAGATAGCTAATTAACCGGAATTTAAGTAACGCTATGTTCAAGCTAATATGATATTTTTAAAAACACCTTTAACCCTTTCCCACATTGTGTTTCAGGTGATTTATTATACTCAGTTGTAAAATCTCGTGCAAAACTTTTTTATAGCTTTAAATAAGTATTATTTGGCTGTAAAACAATACTGGCGGGTATTGCATGGCAATTACTATTTTTTTTCTTTTAAGCTCTTTTTTAGGTGTTTTCTGCTAAAAAGCAGGGCTGTAGCGGATTTCAATATTTCTTATTCGTTTAAAAGGGGGAATAGCCCCCTACCTACTCTATGTGTTTTGGTCATATCAATACTATTTTAATGCAAATACGGGGTGTTTATTGACTGAATTAGGTAACAAAAAACCCTTTGTAGAAACAAAGGGTTATCCTCAACAAATCACATTCACTATTGCTTATTTCCCACAATCATTAATATCAATTTTGTAACTATCAGCGTAAGCATCCCATAATTTATTTATTCTTTTATAGAGCTGTGGTGCATTAATTAAAACATACAATAAAAACCATTTAATAGAAGGTTCCTGTAGTGGGTTTTCTTTGTGATTTTTTTTGTCATTCCATTTGCCTTCTCTTCCCCATTTAGTCATAGTTTTTTCAGAAACATTCACCTCTTTAGCCGCATCCTTTTGGTTATATCCCTTCACTATAATTAGATAACGTGCATGTCCTTTTCTTAAAGAAGCATCACGGCTCTTTCCTGAATGTAATTTTGCTGTTAACATTGATTGAAGATTTCAATTTGCTCTTTTGTTAATCCTGAATTTATCAGCTTTAGTTGCTCTGGACTTAGAAAACTATTTTCTAATAATTCAGTTAATGCAAAAAGAGCTAATCGTAAAGGTTCATGTCTTGCTTTCCTATAATTTAGCGCTCTAATAAGGTAAAGGTTTGCACTTTGAAACTCATATAAAGCTGCTAATGGCATTTTATTTTTGCAGGGAATTTCTATAACAATTGAATCATTCTGAATATCAGTATAAAATATGTCCAAATCAACTTGCCGTTCATTTTTAAATTTTTGATGATCTATTAATCCCCCTACATGTTTAAGTCCATTGTGTAGAATAGCTTTTACAGTTTCGGGATCCTTTTCTTTACATTGAATTTCGATTACCAGGGAACCGTTTTTTATGCGTACCATTTTAAATTTTATTTTGTCGTTAACATTGATTTTTTTACAGATATATGCAACCCTTCCAAAAGTGATTTAGTTGATCGAATTGCCTCTCTTTGCTGCTTATTTTTTATAATATTTTGAAACTGGATAACTACTTCTAAAAGTTCATTATTATCTAATAAACAAAGTTCTTTTTTCACTCTTCCATGCTTCAATAAAAATCGGTTCAATTGCCATTTCGCTGTTACTAAATTTCTTATTAATCCGGCATCATAAGCAAGGCTAAAAATCCTCTTACGCATGCGATCTTCGGGATTATCGGTTTCAAAATAATGGATTAATTTACTTGCTTCTTTACTGCTCATACTCGCAAAATTTCCTGTTCTGCCATCTGTAATGTCGAACACAGTTAAAATCAGTAGTATTGGATAACTGAATTGCTGATCTGATAAAATATATATCTTTTGGGATTGTTCTTTTGTTATCATTTCCTTGGGTTTAAATGTTTTTTAAATAATATTTCAATGCCTTGCTTCCTTTGAATTTTCAACCGGTATGCTTAGCTCCTTTAATAAAAATTTTGTCGCCTTATTAGCCTCTGTTTGCCCTTTATGCTGAATGATATATTCAAACTGTGTTACTACCTTAACCAGTTCATTTTTATTCATTCTGCTGAGTTCTTTTTTTATAGCGCCACGATAAAGTAAAAATTGATTAAGCTTCGCCGCATTCATTTTTTTATCTTCCCATGTGTCGCCCCATATTATACCGGCATTATAAGCCAGGGCAAATACTTTTTTACGCATCTTTTCGCATGGGTCGCTGGCTGCCAAATGTTTTATTAATTGCGTTGCTTCATTCAATGTCATTTCTTTACTGCTTGTTTCCCTGCCATTAGTAAAACTGGAAATGATATGTTGCTTCTGATCAATTAAATGCAATTGGCTCAGCAATACATGGATTTTACTTAACTGTTGAGTAGTAACTTTTTTCATAAAATTATTTTTATGATGATTAATAATTGATTTCGTGATAGAGTTTGTAAAGTGTTTCTGTCAAAGGCTTATTATTTTCAAAAGCTTCCTGCATTACAGGCTCAAGGTGAGTGTTTAAATCCCTGTAGCTTTCAAGTGTATTGCAAATAAATTTTCGCAATGCTTTATCAGAAACATACTTATCAAGAAACGGATTAAATTGCTCAACAGTAACCGGTATAATATATCTTAAACCTGCTTTAAACCTTCCATAAAGTTCTGGCAAAGAATCACGGTTACGGCCCTGCTTTTTTCCATTAATATTTAGCATTCTATCTATTAACCTGGTGGTACCAATAAGAACTATAGAACAATTATCCTTTAGTTTGTCATATAACCCTTTGATATTTTTTAGAACGGACATATTCATATTTTCACACTCATCGAAAATTAATATTGGCTTGTCTCCATTACTTTTTATCTCAATGAGTTTTTCACAAATTTTATCTACTCGGAATTTCTTTGACTTGCTTGCCATTTTTGCGGTTAATGTATACATACGCAGGCCTATTTTCTCACATAATTCTTCAATTATATCTTCAAGTTTATACACATCACTTACAGTTATTACATAAGTGTTATCAGGAAACTTGGTAAAAAATTTATTGATAGCATATGTTTTACCAACGCCGGTACTGCCAATAAGCATTTTGGTTCGCCCGTTTGTTTTTGCATCCTGCAATGCAGTAATAATTTGTAAGAATTGTGGAGTGGCAATCGTTTGCCAACATGGTTTGTTTTCAAATTGTTTCATACTTTTGTTTTTTTTTAATTATTGAATATTTCCCCGGTGTTAGTAGCGCCGGGGATTTTTATTTTAATTCATCGAAATATGCACTTAGATCAACCTTTGAATTATTATATCGTTGTTGCGTTTGTCTCCATTTTTCTTCATTCATTTTTTGTACACTTGCAATTTCTTTTTGTTTGATATTTTGTATGCGTTTTAATCCTTTAGCATCTTGTAAAGCTTCTTTCTGCTGCCCTTTGGTAGTGAACATTAATTTCTGCTTTGCTTCATCAAAATCAGTAGGATTAAGCAATCTATTACCTATCACTTCTGCCACACGTTTATTATCGTTTATACTGCTCTCAATAACTTTATTTACCTGCTCTTTTTTATATGCATTAATCTTTGAGAGATAAGCGTGGTCTTCTGCATTCATGCTGTGTATATCCATTGGCAGTATTCTCTTTTGCCCTAATAAAAAGCGATGCTTATTATCTTCACTTATAGCAAGTATATTGGTCAAATCATCTTTATCATAAACCACCTGAAATTTTAAATAATGCAATTCACGAAATGCAGGGTCGAATGAATCATAAACAATTTGTTTCCCTTCAATTGTTGGCACTAATCCTCTGCCGGTTATGCTATTGGTAAACCCTGTTGGTTGCCCAAAAATCATAAGCATATCCTCTTTATTTAGGGTTAATTTATCAGCATCATTAATCATTGCCCACTTTGAAATATATTCCTGCACTTTCATTTTTCTATCTTCACGCATGGCAAGATGTATCTGTTCAATAACACCTTTTTTATCAGGAAAGCTTTGTTTTATTTTATCAAGAAATTCAGCATTAGGCTGGTTACTTTTTTTAGAATCAAGATTATGTCCGCTCCAGTTTTGAAAGTATTTAAAATAATTATTATTAATTCTGTTGAAGTATCCCTCAATAGGTTTTGCTTTTGCATTACCAACAGCAGCCGGTGTATGCAGCTTTGCAATTGACTGATAAAAAGGAGTAAGATTTTTAATACCGTAATGGTCGCTTTGCAATTGCCGTGGCTGGTAATAATCTCCAAACAATTCCTGTATGTGGTACATGGCATTGCGGTTTGCCTGCCTTATTAGGTCTGTATTTTCCCTGTCTCCAATGGCATACCCCAGGGGATAATCATTCATTGTATCTAATACAACAACCATTACAAGCCGGTTGTGATAAGTGTTGTTTTCCTGGTAAAGAAGTTCAACTGTCCATCCGTCAAGGCTTAAATGATAAAGAGGAAATTCAGGGCGCTTGCGAATTGCCTGCATTGCAAATTTGTTGTTGTATTCTCTCTTACCTCTGCTTCCGGGAGTAGTTAAATGCTTATATTTTTTTAGTATGATACCAACAGTTTCTTTGCTTACGGTAGGCCAACCGTTTTGTTCAAATACTTTATTAACAGCATCAGTAATTTGCTGGCCCTTAAAATTTTGATGTTTAGAAGAAGCGAGGCGAATTAAAGCAAATTGATTTTCTGCAATTTCACTATCGTATCCATCTTCACCTTTTCCAATCTTTGCAGAATTTTTATTTTTAAAACCTTTATGAATTAGCGATTCATAACCTCCTATTCTATAGTCATTAATTTTAAACCGTAAGATTCTCGGCTTAGTTGGTAACGAAATATGATCGCTTTTAATTATTTCACACACCCTATCTAACAATTCTGTAAAATATATATTCAGCAACTTCTTTAAATGTGGCTTATCATCCTGCATTTTAATAAGCATGTTTAGAACGCTTGCCATTTCTGTATGTTTTGCAACAAATTCATTAACATCATTCACATTTAGTCTAAAGGCTTCCGGACGAAAAAAGCTTTCTGCTTTCCAATCCTTCTCTATTAAATTCTTTATGGGCTGTAGTAAAAAATATTCTTTAGGCTCACATCTCAAAAAATCTTTAATCTTTTCTTTATTCTTAAAAGGGAGACTATCATAAGCAACTATTTTTCCCCTTTTCTTAAAAGGATTATCAATTATATTTAGAAGACTATTTCTGGTGCAAGCTGAATCGAATCCTTTATATCCTAATGCACCGCTGTCATTAAGGAGCTTTGCAGTAACATGAAAACCAAGTATAGGAACGTTAATTACTAATTCTTTCATTGATTTGGAGTTTTGAAGAATGGTATCAACTTATTTACTGCGCTTATCAATTTGGTTTCTTCAATTGATTCATTAAATTTTTCTTCCAGTACCAGATAAGTGTGAAATACATGTTCATTAGTTTGCTTATCCTTCATTACACGTCTTACACTGCTCGGTGAAACCCCCTCTATTTCAGCCGTCTTTTTTATGATTACTGCCTTAAAAACTTCCCTATCTTGCATTTTTCTAAGTATTTTAGGTACTAATATTTTATGCTCTCTATATAAGCATTGCAAATATAATCTCAATTAATTGGGATTATCAAATATAAATGTCAATTAATTTTATATGCTCGAAAATTTTTTGGGTAGTAACCTTATTTACTTAAGAGCCAAGCATGGTAAAACTCAATCTGATATTGGGTTACAAGTTGATAAGGGACATACTACAATAGGAAATTGGGAGAATGGTAAAAACCTTCCAAGTGCAAATGATGTCTATACATTATCTCAATATTTTGACATTATCGCTGATGATCTTATGTTTAAAGACTTAAGAAATGAAGGGTATAGCAAAAAAAGTGAGATTAAAAAATCATTTAATAATGAAGGGAATAATGAAGGGATTCATGAAGGGGAAAGCCATGTTTTTAATAACAAAAGCTTATTTAGCCATAAAGCTTACTTGCCGTACAAAGATATGTCTGAAAAAGACTTGGAATATGAATTAAGTATAGAAATAGAGCGTTTAAACGATCTTTATAAAGACTTTAAAAAGCTTACTGAAATTGTCCACTTACTCAATGCAACTGAGTGGCTGAAAAATAAGTTTCCATTAGTCCCAGATTACAAAAAATATAAGCAAGAGATAGAAGAAGACTTTGAAGAAATGCATGGGCATTTAACAGATAAAAAATTGCTGAAAGCATTGAAAATAGTAGATTTATACCAAGAGACACAGGAGCATGTAAGAAATATGACCTCTAAATTGATTGATTACATACATCAATATTCCGATTCAATTTTATTGCAAACTGTTCGAGATACAAAGAAGGGTAAGGGAGTGCTAATTTCTGATTTAAAGCAAGAAACCAGGAAGAAAAAATGAACATTTAGTTGCTAATGGTAGGAAGTAAAGGCAATAATCGTATCAATTAACCATAAACAGGTAATTACCTCACCTTAAATGTAAGTCGAAATGTAGTAAATGGAAGTAAGCATGTACTTTTCGTTTTATTTTGCTTTTTCACTACCAATCTTTTAAAACTCAATACAGGTGCGGCTTTCTGTGTAATTTTCGCACATTTTTTATACTCTTTCTTTATGTACCTTTCATTTTAACCCCCATAAACCTATGGCATATAAATAAAAACCGGGCAACTAAAAAGAAGCCCGGGAACTAATCAAAAATCTTAACCATTT
>JBBJOK010000085.1:7568-10105 GCA_037721545.1 Chitinophagaceae bacterium | reverse complement strand
AATGGCAATATTAATGGTGATGCTATTTACAAAAGTTTGCGATTCAGCGGCAATTTTTCTGTTGATCGCACTACAGAAGAGTTAAAGGTTAATTTTAGACTTTATGGAAGTAAAAATAAGTCTACTTATGAATATGAGTCACCAACTGGGATAGAGAAGTTTGTAGTTAACAATGATAATTATGGGTTTAATCACTCCCTGGTAAAAAGTATCAATAGTCACTGGAGTTATGGGTATGAGGCAAATTATAGCAGCAGCACTTTCTCCAATAACAAAAGAATGCTTTTCCTGAAATCCGCTGTTGAATATAATATTTTTCCATACAAAGAAGTTAACAGTAAATATTTTACTGTGAGTTATGGTTTAAATGTGCGAAACAATAAATATTATGATACGACTATCTACAATAAATTAAATGAAACTTTATACGCTCATGGCGTGGAGGGAAATATTTCATTTAATCAGAAATGGGGATCAACATCTGTGGGTATTAACTATCAGAATTATCTTCACGATTTTAAATTATTCAACCTGGGCGTCAGCGGTAATATTAACGTGAGGATAACCGGTGGTTTATCTTTTAATTTCTTTGCTTTTGGCGGACTAACAAGGGATCAGTTATATCTTCCTAAAGGCGGTGCTACTGAACAGGAAATATTAACCCGCCGGAGACAGTTAGCATCCGGCTATAACTATTATACAAGTTTTGGTATCAACTATCGGTTTGGTTCAAAACTCAATAATTTTGTAAATCCCAGATTTGAAGGTGGAGGTAGGAATTTCTTTGATTAGGTATGTAATTTATACATTCTTAATTTCCCCTAACAGATCCTGTAGTACTTTTTTTGCATCCCCAAATAACATGGAAGTTTTGGGCTGAAAAAAAAGATCATTTTCAATTCCTGCATAACCGGGCTTCATACTCCTTTTATTTACTATGATATTTTTTGCTAATTCAACTTCTAAAATAGGCATACCATATATTGGGGAAGAAGTGTCGTTTTTAGCAGCAGGGTTTACAACATCGTTGGCACCTAATATCAACACAACATCTGTAGTTTTAAATTCATCATTAGCTTGTTCCATCTCCTGAAGCTTTTCATAACTAACGTCAGCTTCAGCAAGCAATACATTCATGTGACCGGGCATTCTTCCAGCTACCGGGTGAATTGCATATTTAACTTCAACACCTTTTTCATTTAATGCTTTCTCTAATTCATGACAGCTATGTTGAGCCTGAGCGACTGCTAATCCATATCCAGGAACAATAATCACCTTATTTGCATAACTCATAATTGTAGCTGCATCATTAAGTGAAATTTCCTTATAGTGTCCCTGATCTTTACTGCCAGCAGCTGAAGAAGAATTGTTGCCGCCAAAGGAACCCACCAATACATTTACCAAACTTCGGTTCATTGCCTTACACATAAGGATGGTAAGCAAAGTGCCTGCTGCACCAACTAAAATGCCCCCGGTAAGCATAACTTTATTATCATATAAAAACCCTCCACATGCCGCTGCAACACCTGTAAAAGAATTCAAAAGTGAAATCACAACCGGCATATCGGCGCCGCCAATCGGCATTACAAACAATACTCCGTATATCAACGACAAAACAAGAATTCCATATAATAAAAAATTATTTTCCGGATGAATTACAAGATAAACCCCGGCTGCAAGGGCTACAGCTAACAGTAAAAGATTAAGAATATTTTGTCCGGTAAAACTAAAATCTTTCACCTTCCCATTTAATTTACCCCACGCAATCATACTGCCTGCAAAGGAAACTGAACCAATTATCAGGCCTAACACGATTATGAGAACTGTTGGCTGAATACTACTTATATACTCAATACTATTATTAATCGCAAGTTCTTTAGAAATATGATTAAACTCAACTAAAGAAATGAGGGCAGCACAGGCTCCTCCCATACCATTAAAGAGACTTACCATTTCCGGCATCGCAGTCATCTTAACTTTTCGGGCAGCCAGGGTACCAATTACGCTGCCTATTAATAGTCCGCCGAATATCCAAATATAATTGCCAAGCCGGGTACCATTCTCTTCATATAAAAAAATAGTTCCTATGATTGCAACCAACATCCCTGATGCAGCTATTAAATTTCCCTTTCTTGCTGTTACAGGATTAGAAAGCATTTTTAAGCCGAGTATAAAAGTTACCGAACCAATAAGGTAACATATGGTCAATAAATTCAATCCCATGTTTTCGTGTAATTCGTATTAATTCGTGTTTGTATTTTTCTTTTTCGTTTTAAACATTTCCAACATTCTGTCTGTCACAACAAAACCACCAACTACATTTAATGTTCCTAATATCACAGCAAGAAATCCAAGTATCAGGGCTAAATAATTATCTGATTCAGCTTTGCCCATAACAATTATTGCCCCAATTACTACTACACCGTGTATGGCATTGGCCCCACTCATTAACGGAGTATGCAATACACTTGGCACCCTGCCAATCACTTCAATCCCAACAAATATCATCAGTATAACTATATAAATTATCTGTTGAT
>JBBJOK010000085.1:5568-7468 GCA_037721545.1 Chitinophagaceae bacterium | reverse complement strand
CCATCATGCGCAATACATGTCCCTTTTACAAGATCGTCTTCAAAATTTAAATTTAGTTTCCCTTCTTTATCAATTATCAATTGTAAAAAGTTCAGGATATTTTTCCCATATAATTTGCTGGCATCATAAGGCATACTGGCGGGCAAATTAGAATTGCCAACAATAGTTACTCCATTATGAAAAAAGTTTTCTGCATTTTTTGTAAGCTCAGTATTACCTCCCGTTGCGGCAGCAAGATCAATTATCACTGATCCGTTTTTCATTCCCTCCAACATTGCCGTCGTAATCAGTACAGGTGCTTTTTTACCCGGTATTTGCGCTGTTGTAATAATTATATCTGCCTTTGCAACACTTTCAGCAATCTTTGCTTTTTGTTTTTGTAAAAATTCTTCTGACTGTTCAACAGCATAGCCACCAGCTTTGCTTGCATCAGCTGCACCTTCTACTTCTACAAATTTTGCCCCAAGGCTCATTACTTCTTCCTTCACCGCCGGCCTTGTATCAAATACTTCTACAACAGCTCCTAACCTTTTAGCTGTTGCAATGGCTTGTAAACCCGCAACCCCTGCGCCCAATATTAAAACTTTTGCAGGAGGAATACTACCGGCTGCAGTCATAAACATGGGAAAATATTTAGGAAATAAATTAGCTGCCAGCAACACTGCTTTATACCCGGCAATATTTGCCTGGCTGCTAAGTACATCCATGCTTTGCGCTCTTGTTGTTCTTGGTATCATATCAATACTAAAAACGGTAATGCCTTTATTACTCCAATCTTTAATTATGGCGCTATTAAATAAAGCCTGGTAATTACCAAGAACTACTTTTGAATTAAGGTTGGAAGTTTGAGCTTCCGGAAAAATATTTAGGGATAGAATGATGTCTGCACTTTGCAAAACCTCTTCACGGCTAACTATCTTAGCGCCTGCCTCAATATATTTTTCGTTTGTTGAGAATGCACTTATGCCTGCATCAGTTTCAATAATTGTATCAACATTCCATTTCTTGAGTATAGTTAGGTGTTCCGGCAATAATGAGACTCTGGTTTCAGGAGAATGTTCTTTTAAAACACCAATTATCATAGCATTAAATATGGCCGTAAGATATTGAAAATTTAAAACCTTATAACAAAATGTTGTTTGTACTTGAAATCTTTTCTAAAAAACACAAGACCAATAAAAAAAAGATCAATAGTTAAGGTTACAGCGGGATGTTGTTGAACTTCTTTCCATGCTTCCTCCATTTCTACACTCCAATGTATATCATCAAAAATAAAGATGGACTGATCATCAGACTTTTTCAGAAACTGATGAAAGTAACTTAAAGTAGGCAATTTTCGGTGGTTGCCATCAACATAACCAAGGTCTACTTTTTGAGTTTGTAACAATGCAGATGGTAAAGTATCATCAAAATTTCCCTCTATTAATTTTATATTATCTGCTCCCGCTTTTTGGAAATTATTTTTTGCAAGGGTAGCAATATTTTTGGAACCTTCCAATGTAAATACTGTTGCGGTTTTATTGGCGGCAGCAAGGTAGATAGTGGTAACTCCCAAAGAAGTACCAAGTTCGATAATAGTGTTGGGCTTATAATAGTCTACTATTCTAAATAAAAGCTGCGCAAGTTTTTTTGACTTTAAAAATGCCTTGGTAATATCACTTACTCTTTTTTTCTTATTTGGCACTGCTAATGAACCTGCTCCAAAATCCTCAACTTCAACAATTCTTTTATCATGCAATAACTCTTTTCTCAATTTTTCAATTGAATGAAAGCATTCATGTGTTTTTGTATTGTTTAGAACATTCTTAATAAAATCAAATACAAATGGAGAATGCACTCCATGCCCTTTTCCATTGGAAGCAGTTACATAATAATAAAGATATTTTTTAGCTAATTGAAA
>JBBJOK010000085.1:0-5468 GCA_037721545.1 Chitinophagaceae bacterium | reverse complement strand
AATGATTGCTTGAATATCTCCCCTCCTCCAATAATAAAAAGTTCATTACAATCTGACTCGCACGCTTTTGTAATTGCTTCATCAATGCTATGAGTAACCGTTACATCATTCCTCTTCCAATCCTTATTTTTTGTAATGACAACATTTATTCTTCCAGGCAAAGGTTTATCTAATGATTCATAAGTGTTACGGCCCATAATCACCGGCATGGCCCATGATTTATTTTTAAAAAACTTAAGATCATTAGGTAAATGCCATGGTATTTGATTGTGTTTGCCGATAACATTATTTTCTGAAGCGGCAACAAGGTGGGATATTATCGGCCCCTCCAAACCTCCCCGAAGGGGAGACTTATGAAGCTCTTCTATATTTAAAGTGTCTTTCATAATTAAATCTTTAAAGTCCCCTTCGGGGATTTAGGGGCTTCTATACAGCCACAGGCGCCTTAATAGCCGGATGGCTTTCATAGTTCAACAATTCAAAATCGCCAAACTTGAAATCAAAAATATTTTTTACGTCAGGATTAATTTTCATTTGCGGTAATGCAAAAGGTTTTCTTGATAACTGCAGCGCTGCCTGCTCAAAATGATTTTTATATAAATGCACATCCCCAAAAGAATGAATAAATTCACCCGGCTCAAGACCGCAAACCTGCGCAATCATCATTGTTAGTAATGCATATGAAGCAATATTGAATGGAACGCCTAAAAAAACATCAGCACTGCGTTGATATAATTGACAGCTTAATTTTCCATTGGCTACATAAAACTGAAATAAACAATGGCACGGCATCAATTTCATTTCGGTGAGTTCAGCAACATTCCATGCACTAACAATTAGCCTGCGGCTATCAGGATTGATTTTTATTTGTTGGATTAGATCTGAAATCTGATCAACTACTTTTCCATCAGCGCCTTCCCAGCTTCGCCATTGCTTACCATATACAGGCCCAAGATCACCATTTTCATCTGCCCACTCATCCCAGATCCTTACCCCATTTTCAGATAAATATTTTATGTTGGTATCGCCTTTTAAAAACCACAGTAATTCATAAATTATACTTTTTAAATGGGTTTTTTTTGTTGTAATCAGTGGAAATCCTTCGGAGAGGTTAAAACGCATTTGATAACCAAAAACACTTTTTGTTCCTGTACCTGTTCTATCACTTTTATCAGTTCCATTTTTTAATATATGTTGCAAAAGGGCAAGATATTGCTGCATGGCTGCAAGATAATAATATCTGAACTGGGATTTATGGGATGTCTTGGAATTTTGAGAAAAAGTTGTGGAGGATAAGAGCTTGGATATATTAAGATTTCATTTACTACTCGTTGATGTAAATTTGAGCAATTGATTCCTATGCGAAATAAAAATCTGTTTAGCACAATACTTTATTTACCTTTTTCACTTTTTATATTCTATTCATGCTCTTCTCCCGGCCCCGGAATATTTGGAAAAAAAACACCGCATGAGCAGTATGAAAAAAAAATAAAAGACGCCGGATTAAAAGAAACCGCACTGGGCGAAGCATGGCTTAGGGCAGCCTCTATAACCCTTAGCAATCCTGTAGATATTTCTTTGCCATACAGTGAAACCGGGTATTTTGCAGATGACCGTGCTAATGGGATTGGATTGCGTTTTAAGGCAAAGCGTGGCCAAAAATTAAAGATCACACTTATGAAAAAACCTGTCGAGAACTTTGCTATGTACGTTGATCTTTGGCAACCTTATCCGGCCGCGGAAAATAAAACTCCGAAATTTTTATTGTCAGCAGATACTATTAGCCTTTCCTTAGAATATGTAGCCACAGACGATAGTGCATTTATTGTGAGAGTGCAGCCCGAGTTATTGAAAGAAGGAGAGTATACACTCACAATAGTTACTGGCCCCTCCCTGGCCTTCCCCATATCGCCAAAAGTAAAAAGTAATATTGGAAGTTTTTTTGGAGTTGGCCGTGATAATGGAACACGAAAGCATGAAGGCATAGATATTTTTGCGGCTAAGCTTAGTCCAGCTGTAGCTTCTGCTAATGGAATAGTAACAAGAGTGAATGAAAATGCCTTAGGAGGAAAAGTAATTTTTTTGCGACCAGAAAACGCGTTTTATTCTCTGTATTATGCTCATCTGGATTCGCAAATAGCGGTAGAAGGGCAACGGGTAAAGAGCGGAGATGTAATAGGTTTGGTTGGCAATACAGGCAATGCGCAATTTACCGTACCTCATTTGCATTTTGGAATTTATACAAACAGCGGCGCTGTTGATCCATTATATTTTGTAAAAAACGATTACAAAGAGCCACAAAAAATATCAGTCTCATTATCCAACATTAATACATGGATGCGTAGTGGCAAAAATGCTAAGCTCATTTTAGATCAGAACATTAGCAGCAACCAATTAATACTGGATGAAAATACTTTACTAAAACCTGAAGCCGGTACAGGTAGTTTTTACCGGGTTATTTTACCTGATGGAAAAAAAGGGTTTGTGACAGGCGCAGCAATAACTTCTGCCATGAGGCCAATAAGAAAAATATCCATCAAAAAAGCACTTCCACTTCTTTCAACCCCTGATTATGAAGGATTGCGTAAAAAAATGTTTGTTGCCGGAGAAAAGGTAAATATTCTTGCAACTTTCAAGGAATTTTATTTCGTAAGTGATAAGGATAGTATGGAAGGATGGATAGCTAAAAATGAATTATAATTTGCTATAAATTCAATATGACTAAAACCTACCTAACTGCAAACAGGGTTTTCACAAAGAAAATTTGGTTATCTATTAATTGTCAAGCAACATTATTTCTGCTTTAGTGCCTTTGCGGCATAAGCGTATCTTTACAGATTAATTTTATGAGTAAGGGCAAAGTTTTAATGGCAATGAGCGGCGGTATCGATAGTACTGTGGCAGCCCTTATGCTGCACCACCAAGGATATGAAGTTATTGGCATTACTATGAAAACATGGGATTATGCAGCCAGCGGTGGCACTTCAAAAAAAGAAACCGGATGCTGCAATCTGGATAGTTTTAACGATGCCCGTGCAGCTGCGGTAGAACATGGCTTTCCTCATTTTATTTTAGATATCAGAGACGAATTTGGTGATATGGTTATCGACAACTTTGTTGAAGAATATCTTGCAGGCAGAACACCCAACCCTTGCGTAATGTGCAACACCCACATAAAGTGGCGGGCTTTATTAAAAAGAGCGGATGCATTAGGCTGCGAATTTATTGCAACGGGCCACTATGCACAAATTCATCAGCATACAAATAAAAGATACTTTTTAAGAAAAGGTATTGATGAAACCAAAGATCAAAGCTATGTACTGTGGGGTTTGCAACAGGATTTACTAAGCAGAACATTATTACCCCTGGGCACTTATCGAAAATCTGCAATAAGGCAAATGGCAACTGATTTTGGCTATCCTGAATTGGCTAAAAAAAGTGAGAGCTATGAAATTTGCTTTGTGCCTGACAATGATTATCGTGGCTTTTTAAAAAGAAAAGTCAGCGGATTGGAAGAAAGAGTTGAAGGCGGATATTTTGTTGATAAAACCGGCAAGATCTTAGGCAATCATAAAGGTTACCCTTTTTATACTGTTGGGCAAAGAAAGGGGTTGGACATAGCGCTTGGTAAACCTGCATTTGTAACTGAAATTCTTCCTGAAAGCAATACTATTGTTTTAGGAGAAGAAGATGATCTTAATAAAATTGAAACAAAAGTATCCGGGATTAACTGGATAAAATATGATGGTGTTACAGAAGGAATGGAAGTGATCACCAAAATCAGGTATAAAGATAAAGGGGCGTTATCATCGCTTCATGTAAACGGCAACAATTTGAATGTACTTTTTTATGAAGCTGTAAAAGGTATTGCACCCGGGCAAAGCGCTGTTTTTTATGAAGGTGATGATGTGATAGGCGGGGGAATAATACAAAGGCAATAACCAACCATTCAACAGAAAATATCGTATTTAACTTGTTGATATGAACAAAATACTACTCCCCTTTTTTGTCGCTATACTATTTCTGGCAAAAGAATCAAAGGCACAATTTTCAAAATACATAATACAGTTTAAGGATAAAGCAGGAACACCTTTCAGCATTAATAAACCTTCTGAATTTTTATCCCCAAAATCAATACAGAGAAGGACAAAGCAAAATATTTCTATTGATTCAACCGATTTACCAATTACGCCAAGATACATTGACAGCATACGATTAGCGGGTAATGTTACTATTATTAATAAATCAAAATGGCTGAATGAAATTTGTATACAAACAACTGATGCGGCAGCCCTCGCAAAGATCAAAAAATTTCCCTTTGTTATTTCTTCAAATGCAGTAATGCGGATACAGCCGGGTAACAGGGAAATCACCATCACCCGTAATAAGTTCAACGAAGAAATTTCGCAAACAGCTACAGCAAATCAAAATTTGCAAACAGCTGCGGATTTTTTTAATTATGGAAGTTCATATCCGCAAATACATATTCACGAAGGAGAATTTTTGCACAATATTGGGTTTAGAGGGGAAGGAATGTTGATGGCATTGTTTGATGGTGGTTATAAAAATTATTTGTCTCTCACTGCTTTTGACAGTGTAAGAAAAAATAATCAGATTGTTGAAACTTACGATTTTGTAAAAAATGAAGTAAGTGTAAATGAAGATGATGCACATGGTATGCATGTCTTTTCAATAATTGCTGCTAACTGGCCTGGGAGGCTTGTTGGATCTGCTCCTAAATCAAAATTTTATTTATACAGAACCGAAGATGCTGCAACAGAATTTCCTATAGAAGAACAGAATTGGGCAGCAGCAGCCGAACGGGCAGACAGTATTGGCGTGGATGTTTTTTCTACCTCACTTGGTTACACTACGTTTGACAATCCTGTTTTTAACCACACCTATGCTGACCTAAATGGCAAAACAACTATTATAGCAAGAGCCAATGCATTGGCTGCAAAAAAAGGGATCATCTCTGTTGTATCTGCCGGCAATGATGGCAATAACTCCTGGCATTTTATTTCAACACCGGCCGATGCTGATAGTATTGTTACAGTGGGTGCAGTAAATGCGGCTGGCGTTCCTGCAACCTTCAGCAGCTTTGGGCCCACAAGCGATGGGAGAATAAAACCTACAGTTGCTTCTGTAGGCCAGGGCACTGCAATTGTAGGATTAAATGATCAGCCTGCTTTTGGTAACGGCACATCTTTTTCAGCGCCAAATATAGCCGGGCTCATAACTTGCCTATGGCAGGCATTTAATGAGTTTACTAATATTGAAATTATTGAAGCCGTAAAACGCAGCAGCAGTATTTACACCATGCCAAACGATCGCATAGGATTTGGCATTCCAAATTTTCATAAAGCTTATGATGATCTTCTTCAGCAAAGAGCATTAAGAAATGTGAGTGGCATTCTCGGTGATAACCGGATCAAAGTTTATCCTAATCCTTTTAGAAACAGTTTTAG
>JBBJOK010000084.1:4624-10199 GCA_037721545.1 Chitinophagaceae bacterium | reverse complement strand
AAACATCTCCTTGGCATTAAAGACCTTCTCAAACAAGACATTGAATTAATTTTAACCACAGCAAAGCAATTTAAAGCTGTTTTACAAAGGCCTATCAAAAAAGTCCCATCGCTACGGGATACCACCATTGTAAATCTTTTTTATGAAAATTCTACCCGCACAAGAATATCTTTTGAGCTCGCAGAAAAAAGATTAAGCGCTGATACAATTAACTTTTCTTCATCAGCTTCATCTATTGCTAAGGGAGAAACGTTGCTGGATACTGTGAACAATATTTTATCCATGAAAGTGGATATGATTGTGTTGCGCCATAGTGCAAGCGGGGCTGCGCATTTTTTAGCAAAACATATTCCTGCAGCCATAATAAATGCCGGCGATGGAATTAATGAACATCCCACACAGGCACTGCTTGATGCTTTTTCAATCCAGGAAAGGTTAGGAAGTTTAGAAGGGAAAAAAGTGGTTTTAATTGGCGACATTATGCACTCCCGGGTAGCACTCAGCAATATTTTTCTTTTAAAAAAGATGGGAGCACAAGTAATGGTTGCCGGGCCGCCTACATTAATTCCAAAATATATAAAAGAGGCATTGGATGTTCAGGTGGAATATAATTTACAGAAAGCCCTGCAATGGTGCGATGTTGCCAATATTTTACGCATTCAACTTGAAAGACAGAATGAGGTATTATTTTCTTCTCTTCGGGAATACAACCTTGCCTATGGCGTAAGCAAAAAATTGTTGGATACTCTTGATAAAGAAATAATCATTATGCATCCGGGTCCCATGAATAGGGGTGTGGAGATAGATAGTGATGTAGCAGACTCAAACCAATCAATAATTTTACAGCAGGTTGAAAATGGAGTTGCGGTAAGGATGGCGGTGTTATATCTATTGTCAGGTAAAAGTTCTTAAATTTTAATGTATAATTTTATAATGGAGGATGGAGAATAAAATTCTCAAATCTAAATTTTTCAATTCTCAATTAGTATGCAACGTATCTGTTTATTTCCCGGGACTTTTGATCCTGTAACCCTCGGCCATATTGATATTATTGACAGGGCATTGCCACTTTTTGATAAATTTATAATTGGTATAGGAAGAAATAGCAGCAAAGAGCCAATGTTTTCTGAAGAGAAAAGGCTTAACTGGTTAAAAGAAATTTATAAAGACAATCCTAATGTAGATGCAGTTACTTATGATGGGTTAACAGTTAATTGTTGCAAGTCTGTAGGTGCAAATTTTATCTTACGTGGCATTCGTTACGTAAATGATTTTGAATACGAAAAAGCCATTGCGGATATGAACCGCAGCCTTGATCAAAATGTAGAAACTGTTTTTCTTACCTGTCTTCCGCAATACACTTCAATCGCTTCAACCTTGGTTCGGGATGTTATAAAAAATGGTGGTGATGCATCGCAATTTTTGCCGGATGAAGTTTTTAGATCATTGTAATTTATCCCCAGCACCCATTGGAATAGTTACCACTTGGAGAACAGGAAAATAATTGCACTTTGTTCAATTTTAGCAATAAAAATCTTATTGCCTACAACAAAATGCTTTGTTTTAATTTGCAATATCAAAAACTATACAGCGCAGTGAAAATTCCGGCTTCCGTTTTAATAAACAGGATTGACAGTGTTGGGGATGTAGTGCTGGCCCTGCCTGTAGCCGGTATGCTAAAGAGAAACTTTCCCGGAATAAAAGTAGGCCTGCTGGCTTCCAGCTATACAAAAGCGATTGCTGATGCCTGTGTACATATTGATGAATTTGTAGATGTAGAAGATTATATTAAAGGCGAAGTATTTATTTGTGGTAAAAAGCCAGCTGCTATTTTACACCTTGTTACCAATGAGCACATGTCTCGCCGGGCTAAGGAGCTGGATATTCCGTTGCGCATTGGTACGATGAGCCGCCTGTACCACTGGCGCAATTGTAATAAATTATTGTGGCTTAGCCGGCGGGGATCGCAAATGCATGATGCACGGGCTAACCTTTCGCTGCTGCGGGCATTTGGCATTAACAAACATTTTTCTTTCGATGAGATTGCCTCATTGTATGGCCTGGAAAAATTGCAACCGCTGGATGAAAAGTATAAAAATTTATTGCAACCGCAAAAAGTGAATGTGGTAATGCACCCAAAATCACAAGGCAATGCCCGTGAATGGCCGATCCGACATTTTATCGATCTGATAAATCTTTTAGATCCCCATCAATACAATGTATTGGTATCTGGTGTGGCCAGTGAAAAGGCTTTTATTGATGAAATAGAAGTCGGCGCTAAACGCCCCATCGTAAACCTGGCTGGGCAAATTTCATTGGGGCAGTTTATTTCTTTTATTAAAGCTGCCGATGTAATGATTTGCAACAGTACCGGGCCTTTGCACCTGGCTGCCGCTCTTGGTAAACATGCCTTTGGTATTTATCCCGCACTTACTCACCGCAACCCGGTGCGCTGGGCGCCTATCGGTAAAAATGCACGTGTCTTTGTTTTGCAGGATGATTGTAAAGAATGTGAAACTACCCCTAACCGTTGCCGTTGTATTGCCGCCATTCAACCTATCGAGATTAAAGCAGCGCTGGATGAGTTGAAGGTTAATAAGACATTTTACACCCTTGCATCTTAATAAATCAACGCATGTTTGGGATATTAAAATTTATGATGATATTGAAAAATTAATTTGCGTTAGCCACCTAAGCATTGCTATTCTACCTAAAAAATAAAACTATTTTATTTTGATGTGAAGTAATACTTCCAGGATAGTTTGATAAGTATTTGATGTATACTTTTTCAGATCAGTTTTGTTCACCCATTTTATATCTGTGATATCTTCATCTGTTTGAGGCACTAATTTTTGATCTTTACTACTTATCATTTTATACCAGTGAGATTCTTTTAAAATATGTTTTCCATATTCTTTATAAACATGGTATGTAGTGATAATTTTTTCTCCCATTTCTACATTGTTTAATCCGGTCTCTTCTTCAACTTCTCTTACTGCGCAATGTTCAAGTGTTTCGCCCTTATCTAATTTGCCTTTCGGCAAGTCCCATTTTCCACGGCGAAAGATCATCAGGATCTCTTGATTGGCATTAAAAACTACACCCCCGGCGGCAATGATTATTGTAAAATGCTTAAAAAAGGATTTCTTTAATTCATCCAGGTCTTTATGGAATAAAATCCCTGCATGAAATTGAGGTTTTACTATTTCGTGCAATAAGGAATTAATACCGGCTGTTGATATTTCATCTATAAATACTGCATCAGGATGATGCATATATTCATCTATAGTTTTATCAATTTCATCACAGAGAAATACCGGCTTATCTTCAAAATAAATTTTTATAAACATAGATTACCTTAGCGGCATGAATAATAAAAAAGCGATTGCTGAAAAACTTTTACAAATTAATGCAATTAAGCTTAGCCCTGAAAAACCATTTACATGGGCCAGCGGCTGGAAAAGCCCTATATACTGCGATAATCGAAAGAGCCTTTCTTATCCTGCAATAAGAGATTTTATCAAATCGGAAATGTGTGATATGATCAATACTTCATTTGTTGCGGCTGATTTAATAGCGGGTGTAGCTACAGCAGGCATTCCATGGGGGGCTATGGCTGCCGATCAATTAAAGCTTCCGTACATATATGTACGTCCTAAACCTAAAGAACATGGATTAAGTAACCAAATTGAGGGGCATTATGAAAAAGGAATGAGGGTTGTAGTTGTCGAAGACCTTATATCTACCGGTAAAAGCAGCCTTGAAGTAGCCAAGGTTTTAAAAGATAGCGGCTTACAGGTAGATGGTTTGGTTTCCATATTTAATTATGGATTTAAACATGCTGACGAAGCCTTTAAACTGGCTAAAGTCCCCTACATTTCCTTAACTGATTATGATACTTTAATTGCACTGGCTATAGAAAGAAATATAATTTCAGTTGATAATGAGCAGACCTTATTAGATTGGAAAAAAGCTCCTGCTACCTGGAATACTCAAGAGCAAGATCTAAGTTCTGAGAAATAACAGAACCGCTTAAGTATTGGTATATATGCACAGTGTTAGAACATAGAAAACTTGTGCTTTCCTTCATATTTTACTGGCATACTCATAAATACATTTCCCTTCCCCACTTTTACCTTGCCGGTAACTTTTACCGTTACCTCGTTCCCTAACATTGAGTTCCATGCATTTTTAAGGATATTTTTCATATCAGTATCAAACTTTATCGGAAGTAGAAAAGTGTCTCTTCGGGGAATATTTATCAATGTGTCAGAGGAGCTATGTCCGAGTAGATTGTCATTAATAAAAATATCTAAGTCGGTTCTTCGTAATTGAAGTCCAAAATTATTGGGATTAAAATACTGAAGATCGAGGGATACCCGGGAAGTATTAAAACCGAGTTTTTGCAAACTAAAATTTTTATAGCTCTGATATTCTAACTCCTTAGGAGAGGAGCATCCTAATATCATCAACGAAAAGAATAAAGCAATTGCAAAGCAATAAAATTTCATAAGTTTGTTGACAAAAATTGTAGCTAAAAAATTTAGTTCTCTATATTGGAAAGGTAGGGATTTTTATGCTAAAATAGAAATTTATAATTTAGATCATTAATTCAGTAATAATCAATTAATTATATTTTATAACTTCAATTTAATGTGAGTATTACATTTCAATTCTGACAATAAATTGTGAACCTCTCATGTGAGAATGGATGTATGGTTTTTAAGAATTAATATATGTTTAAAACATTGATTATTAGGTATATTAAAGCTATTACATGATATTATATAATCATTAAAAGCTTTAATATTAAAAATCATAATATCAAAATAGTTTTGAAAAGTTTTTAAGGCAGATAAACAATTTGGAAAACCTAAGGAGCTACGTCCAAACCTTTAATTTCGCTCAGATACTTTTTTGGTAAGAGTAGTGATTTAAAAAACCAGTCTAGTTTTATTTTGCGTGAGATTTTGTAAATAATAAGAACAGAATGAAGCCAGCTAAAGCTGCCAAGTTTTAATAGATCATTAACCCGTTGGGGAACTACGAGGATCTGGGTATCTAGTAACAACCTGTATCTAATACCACCTAAATGCTTTTTATATTGTTTGTATAAATCAATGGTTAAATCACTTTGAACAAGATTTGAATGAATATGTTCGTCCCGCATTTTCAGCCAATCAGTATAATTTCCAGGCAGCCCTTGTAATTTCATTTGCAATCCAAACCTGTGAAATACATCAAATACTTCTTCCTTTTCTTTTTCAGTAAGCTTTCTTTCTAGTACTTCAAAAGAAGCTATAGAATAATGAATCAACATAAAAAGAACATCTCTGTAAGCCCAATCAGGTATTTGGGAACCCCGGCCTGTTTCTACTGCGGAATGTATAGAGGTAATTTTATCAATGGCTTTGCATGCTTCTTCTTCTTTGGAGAAAACAATTTTTCTTGCATAAGTAACTGTTGAAAACAATCTACCCAGAGGGTCGGCAGGTAATTTGCCAGTGAAATATAACCAATCAACCGCCTTATTCAGTGCAAACTCTGCTGAGGCTCCGGCGAAAATAAAAAGGAT
>JBBJOK010000084.1:3381-4524 GCA_037721545.1 Chitinophagaceae bacterium | reverse complement strand
GGACAGGATTCAATGAATATTATGCAGCAAAATATAAAAAGACAACCTGTTTCAGAATCCAATGATGTCAATTCCAGATATCCATATAAAACCTCTTTCAAAAAAGACGCCCCAATTATCGCTCTGGGATTAGGTGTAACATATATAGGCAACACCCTTATAAAAAATAAAAAGCCACTTACACTGGCTGAATTAGCGACTAAAACTGAAGATAAAATTCCATTTTTCGATAGGGGCAATGCTGGTTTCTATTCTGAAAGTATAGATGAGGCAAGTTATATTCCCTTTCTCGGTTCATTTGCCACGCCATTAGCTATGCTGCTCATTAATGGTAATGAACGAAGAAATGCTTCTCACATTCTTGTGTTGTATTTAGAGAGCTTATCCATTACCGGTGCTCTTTTTACGATGGCGGCAGGTACACTTGATCGCCCCAGGCCTTTGGTGTATGGTACTAAAGCGTCAATAGATGAAAGAAGAAATAAAAATAATCAACGCTCTTTTTATGCGGGGCACACTGCTTCCAGCGCTTCTGCAACATTTTTTGCAGCTAAAGTTTTTAATGATCTTAATCCTGATTCTAAAGCGAAACCATTTGTTTGGGTAGTGGCAGCAGCCGTTCCTGCAGTTGTTGGTTATATGCGCTATAAATCTGGGTTTCACTTTTTAAGTGATAATATATTAGGTTATGTTCTTGGTGCCGCATCAGGCATATTAATTCCGGAATGGCATAAAAGGAAAAGAATGGAAAATATTAGTATTGTTCCTCAAGTAGGTAAAGAGTATAGAGGTGTTTCTCTTGTTTATAATATTAAATAGGTAAATAATTTTCCCAAACAATTAGCTCGTTTCTACAAGCTGATTATTGATACCTTGTATTAAATTATTTATGTCAAAAGGTTTAGAAATAAAATAATCCGCTAAACATTCAGGGATGCTTTTCTCCACATTGTGATTGGCTGAAAAAAGGATTACAGAAATATGCTTTGTATTGATATTTGATTTTAGTTGTTTACAAATATTGCGACCATCTTGCGTGCCGAGTGAAACATCCAACAAAATAAGATCGGGCTTAAACTCCTCAATTTGATCATCAATTTGACGCCAGTCTGATATTGCTACAACTTCAAAACCATTAGAATC
>JBBJOK010000084.1:0-3281 GCA_037721545.1 Chitinophagaceae bacterium | reverse complement strand
AAGTAGAAACGGTTAAGAGTCAAAGCGATCTTTTGTTTCTAATTAAATCCTTTTCTCCCGACCTGATAATTCTGGATATTTTTCTTCAGGGAGAAGATGGTAGGGAAATTTGCAAAGCATTACGAAGACAAGAAGAGACTAAATATTTGTGTATTTTAATGTTTTCGGCTTCTTCAAAAGCACTTACCAATTATAAAGCCAATGGGGCAGATGGATATATTGAAAAACCTTTTGGGTTAAATGATATTGTTGAGAAGATAGAAGCCACATTAGAAATTTGCAAAGATTACTATCAGAAATAATTTTAAACTTCTTCAAATTTATTTTTCCAAAGCCTTATTTTTTTATTTTTTTTTGTAATTTTATACTTCCGTCACCAAATAAAAAGGAGGTATTCATGCAGTCTACAGATCGATCATGGACATCTTCGGTAACCCTAGGTTAACCGTTGGTCGTTCATAAAAATATCTGATACGCTTAAAGCGTAAAAGTCACTAGCCAAAGGCTAGTGGCTTTTTTTATTAGATCAAGCCCAACATATCTTTATTACATGGGTTACTTTTTACCCATTAGGGTATAAAAGACATAAACATAAAATAAATTAAACATGAAAAAGATTTTTTTAGCATTACTTATTGCTGGTTCATTAGCAGCTTGTGATAGTAATTCATCAACAGTTGAATCTAAAACGGATTCAATTGAAAACAGAACTGATTCAATTCAAAACCAAATTCAGACTAATGCTGATACGGCTGTTGATAGAGTAGAAAGAAAAAGCGATTCTTTAAAGAATATGGTTGAAGGTAAAGATTCAGCTATGATGAAAAAGTAATAATAGTTAATCGTTCATTGCCACGATAACCAAGATCTTCATATGGCAAGCAATCGTTAAGCCTTCCTGTTTTCAGGAGGGCTTTATTTTTTTACCATACTTATATAATCCAGCGTAAGATTAGTAAGTGCTTTTACACCCAGTGTAAAGCCGCTTTCATCAATAAAGAAATCGGGTGTGTGGTGTGATGGAGCTTTTTTTGGATCATTTCCTTTGGGCATTCCACCTAAGAATATGAACAGGCCAGGTGCTTTTTGTTGGAAAAAAGAAAAATCTTCTGCCCCGGTTACCGCAGGTACTAACACCACTTTATCAGTACCAGCAGTTTTTTGTAAAGTCGGCAACATTTTATTGGTTAACGCCACATCATTAAAAGTAACAGGGTAATGAGAGCTATAGGGAATTTCAACGAGTGCGACAGCCCCTGCTGCTTCAGCTGTTTTTGTAGCAATTAGTTTAACCCTTTCAATTAAGAGTTTCTCATCTTCAACAGATAATGCACGGATAGTCCCAAACATTTCCACCTGCTCCGGAATTATATTAGAACGTACACCACCATGTATTGAACCAATAGTGATTACACCTGCATTTTCTGTAACATTTAAATTTCGGCTTACTATGGTTTGCAGGCCATTAATGACTTGCGCAGATACCACTATCGGATCAATTGATGACCAGGGGTAAGCGCCATGTGCCTGCTTTCCTTTAATAGTAATTTTCATGTCATTTACTCCTGCCATCGTACCACCCGGCCGGTATGTAATTTTTCCAACCTCAGTTTGTGAATTAATGTGCAGCCCGAAAATCACATCAACCTTGGGATTTTCCATTACTCCTTCTTTCACCATTAACTCAGCTCCGCCTTCCTCACCTTTTGGTGCGCCTTCTTCAGCCGGTTGAAAAATAAATTTTATTGTTCCAGCTAAATCATTTTTCATAGATGCTAATACTTCTGCTACACCCATTAAAATAGCAACATGCGTATCATGGCCGCAGGCATGCATTACACCAACTTCCTGTCCGTTATATTGTGCTTTTACTTTTGATGCAAATGGCAGAGCATTTCTTTCCACTACAGGCAATCCATCCATATCGGCCCTTAAGGCCACTACTGGTCCGGGTTTACCACCTTTTAAAATACCAACAACACCGGTTTTAGCAACCCCTGTTTTTACTTCTATTCCTAAAGATTGCAAATGCTTTGCAATAATGCCCGCTGTTCTGTGTTCACTATTCCCTAATTCAGGATGCTCGTGAAAATCACGACGCCATGCAATTACTTTTGATTCAATTTTATCAGCAGATTGATTAGCCTTATTTTTTAATGCATCATTTTGTGCAAAAGAAGATGTTGAAATTATAAGTAAGCTCTGAAGAAATATCTTTTTCATAATGGTGATGATTTAAAATAATAAGAAGGACGAAATAGAATAGTTGTATTAATATTTTAATTTTTATTTCAAAAACGAATATACTTTATTGGTTGCTAAAAACAGATTACTCTTTTGTAGGATAAAGAAAACCCTCTTCTTTTAATACCTGCCTTATTCTTTGCCGGGTTGTCCAAAGCCGCCCCAGCATACCACCTGCTGCAATACTGAGAGAGAATGCTGTTAGCGCATAACCTTGTAGCCAATGGCTTAATATCCAATGACGGCTTATTGCAAATAAAATATAAAGGATCAATATTATTATTCCCAGGCGATCCATTTTGGTTACTGCTTTATTGGTCTCTGCATCCCAGCTAATATTGTGCATTCTTCGGCCAACCAATAACCCTATTAGTATTCCTAGTAAAAAACCAAACCATGCAAGATAGCCGGCAATGTAATGCTGCGATATCTCATAAATAAGTATTGCTGTTATTATAATAAATATTATTGCAAGCCTCCTCAACCGGAAGAGTAACTTTCGATGTACAAATTGACCAACTTCTTTTCTCTTACTTAAAGGCATAATGCAAAATCTAAAATAGCAAGTGTAAACTATAAATCGAAAAAATATTTAACCCTTAATTTGCTTGTAGGGTAATCGATTCCAATTTCCAATTAAAATTTAAAAATTGTTAATTGAATGTTAATTGGAATATCTAAATTTTTATTATTTTTAGTATCTACAATATTAATAACTGCGATTCTCAATTTTTTAAAATTCTAAAAAACTAAATTCATGCTACTAAAACTACGTTTGCAATCCTTGCTGGCTTTGCTTCTCCTGTTTTTTGTGACGAATGTTGTTGCACAACAAAAAACAGTTAGCGGTAATGTGTCAGCCAACAAACAACCAATTGCCGGTGCAACTGTAATTGTTAAGGGAACTAATATTGCCACGCAAACAAATGCTGACGGTAATTTCAGCATTTCTGTCCCAAATCCAAAATCAACCTTATTAATTACAAATGTTGGCTTTGAGCCTACTGAAGTATTGGCGGGTACAGGATCTGCTTTAA
>JBBJOK010000083.1:3102-10355 GCA_037721545.1 Chitinophagaceae bacterium | reverse complement strand
ACTTCCTTAGCATCATCTTTAAATCTTTTCAGGCTTCCTAATTCCCCGGTATGTATAATAATGCCATCTCTAACTAATCGAATACGATTGTTACGGGCAACTTTACCATCCAATATCATACAACCCGCAACAGTAGCTTTATCAAATTTGTAAGATTCTTTTATTTCTGCAACACCCAAAACCTTTTCCTGAATTTTTGGCTCCAGCATACCTTCCATGGCGCTCTTTACTTCATCAATTGCATCGTAAATAATTGAATAGGTCTTTATTTCAACCCCTTCATTCTCCGCTAATTTTGAAGCAGCCAATGCAGGGCGAACATTAAAACCAATGATAACTGCATCCGAAGCCGTTGCCAGCGAAACGTCTGTTTCGGTAATTTGACCTACACCTTTATGAACAACGCTTACCGCTATTTCTTCTGTGCTTAATTTTTGTAATGAATCACTTAATGCTTCTACTGAACCATCCACATCAGCACGGATCAAAAGATTTAGTTGTTTAAAGTTGCCGAGTGCAAGCCTGCGGCCTATCTCATCTAATGTAATATGTTTTTTAGCTCTTATTCCCTGCTCACGCAAAATTTGAGCTCTTCTGTTCGCAGTTTCTTTTGCCTCACTTTCATCTTCGTAAACTTTAAAAGTTTCCCCTGCCTGCGGAGCACCATTCAATCCCAGGATCAAGACAGGTGTGGCCGGTGGAGCTTCTTCACTCTTTTGGTTACGTTCATTAAACATTGCTTTTACTCTGCCGTAATGTTGTCCGGATACCAAAAGGTCTCCCTGCTTTAAAGTACCGTTTTGCACTAAAATAGTGGCAACATAACCCCGGCCTTTATCAAGTGAAGCTTCAATTACTGTTCCGCTGGCACCCTTGTTAGGATTGGCTTTCAGCTCCTGAAGCTCCGCTTCCAATAATATTTTATCAAGTAGCTCATCTACATTTAATCCGCTTTTGGCACTTATTTCCTGGCTTTGATATTTACCACCCCAGCTTTCTACAAGTATATTTAATCCGGCTAATTGTTCTTTTATCTTTTCAGGATTTGCACCGTCTCTATCAATTTTATTTAATGCAAATATCATGGGAACATTAGCAGCCTGCGCATGTGAAATTGCTTCTTTTGTTTGAGGCATTACTGCATCATCAGCCGCAATAACGATTACTGCAATATCTGTAACCTTGGCACCTCTGGCTCGCATGGCAGTAAATGCTTCGTGACCAGGAGTATCTAAAAAGGTAATAGCCCTTCCATCTTTCAACATCACTTCGTACGCACCAATGTGCTGGGTGATACCACCTGCTTCACCTGCAATAACATTTGCGCTGCGGATATAATCAAGCAAAGAAGTTTTACCATGATCTACGTGGCCCATAATAGTAACTATCGGTGGACGGGCAACCAGTTCATCCGCAGAATCATCTTCATCTTCTTCCTCAAGTTCTGCCTCATCATCAACTCCAATAAATTCAACCTCATGGCCAAATTCACCAGCCACCAATTCAATTACATCAGCCTCCAACCGTTGGTTAATAGAAACCATAATTCCTAAGCTCATACATTTACTGATAACATCTGCAAAACTTACATCCATAAGATTAGCAAATTCACTAACAGAAATAAATTCTGTCAGTTGCAATTTATTATCAGTTAATGCCTCGCCTCCCTGCATATCAGCAGTTTCGTCTCTTTTTGCTTTACGATATTTTGCTTTTAAACTCTTTCCACGGCCACCGGTGCCCGCAAGTTTCGCTTGCGTTTCCCGAATTTTATCCTGTATTTCTTTTTGATCTATTTCCTTATCATCACGCCTGGCTACTGCAGGGGCATTACGGTTAAATCTGCCTCCGCCTGCTCCCCCCTGAGGTCGATTACCCTGGTATGGGCTTGGGGGCCTTTGACCTGGTGCCTGGCCCGGCACGGGCCCACGTTGAAAATTTGATGGAGCATTTCCTACTTTTTTCTGATCTACAGGAATCCGTTTGCGGACACGCTTTTCATCCTTAGGCCTTGTTTCATTTGCCACAGGTAATTCTATTTTACCCATGATCTTAGGGCCTTCCAGTTTCTCAGCCTTTATATTTTCAATAACAGGCGCATCTTCTTTTTGAAGTTCTTCCTCTGGTTTTTGTGGAACAGCTACTTCAATTTTTAGTTCTTCTTTTTCAGTTGTATCCCCTGCTTTTTGTTCAAGTTGTTCTATAGGTTTTTTATCTTCTTTGTCTTCAGCAGGTGTTGCCTCTTTTTCGAATGGATCACTAGATTTTTCTTCTTTCTTTTCTGTCTTTCCTTTCTTTTTTGGTTTTGTAGATGAATCGATGGAACTGAGATCTATTTTATCAATAATCTTAGGTTGTTCAATTTCGGGTGCTTCTATCTTTGTTATTTCGGGAGTAGGGGCTGGTGGTTCCGGTTGAGGAGTTTCTTTTTTATCTTCTTTAATTTCTTCTTCAGGAGGAGGAGGTGGCGTTTCCTTAATTTTAGCTGCTTCCTTTTTCTTTATGGAGAGATCTTCTTCATCTCTTTTTCTTTTAGATTCTGCAACTGCATTCTTAGGCAGATCAATTTGCTCAGCTTTTTGTTTAGCTGCTTTATCCTGCTGAAATTCCGTTTGCAAAACACGGTACATATCTTCCGTAATTTTGGAAGTTGGTTTCAGGTCATCTCCAGGAAAACCTTTGGATACAAGAAAATCTATCAAGGTGTCTTTACCTATGTTAAATTCCTTGGCTGCCGCCATTAACCGTGGTGTATTTGCTTCTGACATATTTGGCTAAGCCCTTCCAAACCTCCCCGTAAGGAAGGCTTTTAGGTTTTGTTATTTTTTAGTTCCTAATTATTTTTTAACTCCGATATTATAAAGCTTTCGCAAGTTCCTACTGAAGTAGAAGCTTAACTATCTTTTTTAAATTCTTCGTTTAATACTCTTTTTACTTCGGCAATCGTTTCTTTCTCCAGGTCTGTTCTACGTTCTAACTCTTCATCGCTTAGTTCCACCACGCTTCTTGCCGTATCACAACCTACTCTTTTTAATTCATCAATAATCCATGTTTCAATCTCATCAGTAAATTCATCCAGATCAATATCGAATTCTTCTACCTCACCTTCATTATCACGGAAAACATCGATTTCCAATCCCGTTAATTCGCAGGCAAGTTTTATATTAACCCCACGGCGACCAATTGCCAGGGAAACCTGGTCTGGCTTTAAATATACATTGGCATGTTTGGTTTCATTATCAATTTCCATACTGGTAATTTTAGCGGGCGTTAAAGACCGCTGCACCAATAATTGTTGATTATTTGTCCAGTTAATTACATCTATATTTTCATTTTTTAATTCACGAACTATTCCATGAATTCGGCTTCCTTTCATGCCTACACAAGCACCAACCGGGTCTATCCTATCATCAAAACTTTCAACAGCAACTTTTGCTCTTTCCCCGGGATCTCTAACAATTTTTCTTATGACGATCAATCCGTCAAAAATTTCAGGCACTTCAATTTCGAGCAACTTAGCAAGAAAAGAAATATCTGTTCTTGATACGATGATAACTGCCTGGCTATTTTTTAATTCTACTTTTTTAACTACTGCACGAATACTTTCACCTTTTTTAAAATAATCTGATGGTATTTGTTCTGATTTTGGAAGTATCATTTCATTGCCTTCTTCATCAAGCAATAAAATTTCTTTTTTCCAAACCTGGTAAACTTCTCCGCTTACTATATCGCCTATCCGATCTTCATATTTCTTAATTAAGATATTCTTTTTAAGATCATTTATACGGCTTGCCAATGTTTGTTTACCAGCGAGAATTGCACGTCTTCCAAATTCTTTTTGAATATCAACTTCTTCATATAATTCTTCACCCACCTGGTAATCCGGCTCAATCTTTATAGCATCTTTATATTCGATTTCAGTAAGGGTATTATAAAGATCATCATCATCTACAATAGTTCTTCTTCTGAAAATTTCAAGGTCACCTTTTTGATCATTTACAATAACATCAAAATTTTCATCAGACCCATATTTTTTACGGATAAGCGTTTTAAAAACATCTTCCATCACTTTCATTAGTGTGGGCCTGTCAATATTCTCAGCGTCTTTAAATTCCTGAAAGGAATCAATTAAATTAATACTTGCCATACATATATGGTGTTTTAAAAAGTTACCAGCACTTTTGTGTGCTTAACCTGATTAAAGAAAATATTTGTCGTTTGAATAACTAGTTTTTTACCCTGCCCTGCTTTTTCTTCCAATATTATTTCATCATCATTTACAGTTATTAATTTTCCTTCTTTTTTTGTTCCATCAATAAGGGTAACCTCAACAGTTCTGCCAATATTTTTCTTGTATTGGCGATGAAGCTTAAGTGGTTCTTCCACACCTGGAGAGGAAACTTCCAGAGAAAAATCGCCATTTGGAAATAAATCTGACTCTTCAATTTGATTATACAAGGCCCGGTTTATTTTAATGCATTTTTCAATAGTAATTCCATTATCAGCATCAATAAAAACTTTTATGTTATTACCCGGGATAACTTTTACTTCTACCAAAAAAATATCTTCGCTGCCTGTTATCTGGGCGTTTACATAATCCTCAATAGCCTGTTGCTTGGTATCCAAAATCATTTAAACCTTTTTCTTCGGCTTTAGAAAAAGAATAAGGGAACGAAGCCGTTCCCTTACACAAATTCTTTATCCGGTGCAAATATATAGCAAATACTATTCACGTTACAAAATTATTTCCAACCTAATGAACCAGATTTGAGGCCCCTAAATTGGAATTAGTTTAATAAAAATTTACCAGATAGGGATTGATTTAATCAATATTTTTACAATATGAATCTTTTACGATTAGTTGGTGAACTTATACTAATTTATATCTTATATAAATTGATCTTTGATTTTATCATCCCAATATATCAAACATCAAAGAGAGTGAAAAAGCAATTTGGTGAAATGCAAAACAAAATGCAGGACCAAATGAATACGTTTAATCAACAACAAAATTCCGCAGCAAACAAAACTACCCCACAAGAGCCTTTGAAAAAGGAAGATTATATTGATTATGAAGAAGTGAAATAGTGTTTGGACTCCATTTACCTATAAACCCAATTCTTCTATCTTCATTCCTTCTTTTAAGAAAATGGTTTGGAATCCTACAGATTGGGCTGCTTCAATATTTTGAAATGAATCGTCAATAAACAAAGTTTCGGAAGGGATTAAATCATTTTCTTTTAAAACATATTCATAGGGTTCTTTCCCTGGTTTTCGGGAACCAATTTCATGCGAATAATATATTTTGACAAAATAATCATGTATTGATCCTGTGCCAATATCTTTTTCATAAATTTTAGTAAACGCCTGTTCGTGGATACTGTTTGTATTGCTTAGAATATACAATCGGTACTTGCTTTTTATTTCTTTAAGGGTTTGTAGTGCTTCCTTTCTAAAGCTTAGCAGCATGGCATTCCACGCTGTTTTAATTTGTAGATCAGATAATGGAAGCTGAGCAGATTTTCTGAAAGCATCATAAAATTCCTGTTCTCCTAATTTTCCTTTTTCGAGATGCTCGAAAACGGGATCTGCATTTTTTTGAGAATACATAGATTCAAACTGCAAAACGCCAAGATCGAAGAAAGCTTTGCTGGTTCTATTGTAATCTATATTTAGAATAACACCACCAAAATCAAAAATGATTGCCTTAATATTTTCCATGAGTACTAATAAATAAATCAGGATAGGTTAGGATTCCATATCCATAGATAACATCAACAGAATTATGAGGAAGGTTATGTAATTAATATTAAAAAGATTTAATGATCCGTAACTGAATCATTTTTTTCTCTTTGGAAATACCGTACGCTATATTGGCTAATATTGTATTGAATGGTGCTAAATAAAATCCGGCACCATAATCTGTATGCCAGGTATCTGAATTTTCTCCAGGTTGCCAAACTCTTCCCTGATCATAGAATACGCTCAGGCCAATTTTTCCATTCATTACATAACTTCTTAAATTAGTGATAAACCTTAGTTCATTACTATTGGAAAAAGAAGTTTTGCCGTAAAATCTTTCTCTTCTATAACCTCTAAGATCATCTGCACCGCCAAGTTGGGGTAAATGATAAAACATCGGGTTGCCGGAAACTGTTTCTCCTGCAGTACGAATAGCCAGGGAAAATTTGGAAATAAGTGGAATGTATATTTGAACTATGCCTGAATATTTTTGAAAAGCCCTATCATTTTGGGTGAGGTTCTCATAATGCGAAGCATTACCAATAAATGAAAAACCCGCAGTTGGAACAATGGAATCATTAAAATTAAAAAATTTATAACTGAACCGGGCTCCTGCGTAATTATTGGAGTTGAAAATATCGGGTTGCGTAGGAGCAATATTCTTTGCAAGAAACCGGTCTTTATCATTAACAATTTCAACGTTCTGGAAAAAACCTGATAGACCAATTGTATTTCTGCCGAACTTTCGTTGTAATCCGATGCTTCCTGTAATCTCTTTTGATTGTATCCTATTAAAATCTCTATCAGGTGTGGTTAATACTGTTTCATTTCCTATACCATAAAAATTTACCCATCGTATTAAATCATAATCAGCATTTAGAAGCAGATCTGTTTTGCCAAATGTTTTTGGGAAAAGCCCCTGATAGAAAACGCTGAATGCCTTTTGAGATATAGAATATTTAACTCCAAAAGCCTGTTTATAAGCGAAAGGTAATTTTCTCCATTTATGATGAAGAAAACTATAACCCAGCCCCACATAAATTTTATCTGCATTACTATAACCTAACAAGGGTTTAATACCTTTTTTATCACGGATATAAGTATCATAAAAATGAGTATGATCTGTATTATCCGATAGATGGCGCCGAATATTGGATCCGCTTATAAAGTTGTTTTGCTTATCATCGTAAACATGCACTGTTGTATTAGAAGTATTAATTATAGAATCCTTTTCATCACCTCCAATAACTCTAATATTTATTCCACTATTTCCGTTTACTTTATAAACATCATTGCCTGATAACCCGTATAATCTGATCTCTTTTGTTTCATCTTTTTTAAAAACCCTTGCATAATAGGGATCATTTTTCCGCTCTCCTTCCTTATTTATTTTATATACACTTAAAGCAGTCTCATCCTCACTAATCCGGTTTATTTCAAAAAACTCATTTTTTTTACTTCCTACAATTTCTACTTCTTTAGCCAAAAATTTATAATATTCGGTAGCATAC
>JBBJOK010000083.1:0-3002 GCA_037721545.1 Chitinophagaceae bacterium | reverse complement strand
GTTTTGAGTAATACGCCACCCGTGGTGGAAAATACCTGATCACGATCTGTTGGTATAGGAACATAAGTGTTTTGTTCTCCACTATCTCTTTTACCCCATTTCCATTGATCCCAATGCCTATCCCAGTCGCCAATCAGCATATCAAATAATCTTGCCTTTATAAATGCAGGCTGGTCGATATGATTATCATTGTCTTCATAAAGTTTTTCAAGAAGCTCCTCAGAATCAATGAATTTTTTAAATTTTAAAAAATTATCGATATCACTCCAATCATCTTTAGGTTTTTGTTCAAAGAGATAAAGCTTGTCTCCATAAACAGCATTGAGTGTATCGAAAGCGGGTTGCTTTGGAACCCACATTAATTGAGGATCAGAGTGAGGAATGCCTGCGGCCTGGGCCATAACAGGAACACCCAGCGCCCCATATGGATGCGACATTGAGATTCCATCGTTAGCAATGTGCTCTATAAAAGTATTATGAAAGATTTTGGGTATGAGTATTTTAAGAGATTTATTAACGGAGCGTAAGGCATAAACTTTATCCTCTTTATTTCTAATTTCTAAAGATTTGGATTGGTTACCTCCACCTATTTTATATTTTACTATGCCTCCCCGTAGGGTGTCTAGTGAACTAACCGGGAATGTTACCGGTGTGGCCCACTCCCTTCTATAATTTTTACCCCAAAGGGCTTGATAAAGGGCTGATCGTTCGTATTCAGAACCTGCAGCAACCCTTTTATACTGACTGCTATCAGATTTATTTTGCGCATCTAAAGAACCAGGATAAAAAAGAAATAAAGAAATAGAAAGAATTGTAAGGAAATGCTTCATTAAAAAATATTTTATATATAATAATAAAAATCCTGCCAATAAACGATATACCAAAACTAAACATAAAACAAAGAATATTGCTTTATGGATTAAACAGTATTTAATATAAAATTTTTATGTTAATGCCATTTTTTTGTAGTTCTATTGTAGTATTGAAGTGCTACTTTAAATTGGAGAGGATTATTATATTTATTAGCTACACTCCCCACTACATAAGCTCCCAATTTTATTCTCTCATTAAATATATTAAGAACTTTTTCCATACCGGCAAACCCCTCGGGCATATTGCAGGTTATTATCTGTTGAAAATAAAATGCCTGCACCAACCACTTCAGAAATCTTTAGTTTTTTAAGGATTGGAATTTTACTTATTATGCTTCCATTAAAATTGTGCATATAATGCCCTTCATAAAACCTTTTAAAAACAGGGAATGTGGAATCAAGTGCCTGAAAATTTTTAGATGGCTCGGTAAAGAAAAAAGGATCACCCCGCCGCATATATTTATAATCTACAATACCAACTTTTTTTGTATTTAAAAAACTTCCTGTTACAAATCCATATTCAGATACACCAACCACTCCTAATTTTAATCGTTGATTTAATCCAAATTCAAGGTAATCAAGATCTATTTTACTTTGTAAAATATGAGGAATTCCTTTACGCCATGTTACAAAAAAAGTAGGCCATTTAGATCCAAGAATAATCTTTTCATTCGGCTCTCTTCTAAAAAGTTGCTTAGGGACGTAGCTTAGTCTAAATTCTGAATAAATGGCATTGTAGGGCTCAAATGCTATTGGTTTATTATTTTCCAAGGTACCTCTAAACAGCGTATCATATTTAGTATTGAATTTATAATTTTCTATAGAATTTCTTGAAGCAAATTCAAAATTTTGTTTGAAAACAAACCCATTGAAAATTTCAATACCATTTTCGAATTGGACGCTGTACTTCTCATAAATATTACTTCGCCTGAAAGCGCTGATCCAGGAATCGTTGTTAAATATATAATCGAATTCTCTGCCGACAGTGATGAAAAAATATTTTCCCCGCGCAGGATTAACTCTGTCAAAAGTAATTTTACCTTTTAGATCTCTATTTCTTAAACCATAGCTAAGCTCGCTGCGCAAGTAGATCTTTTTTTTATCGGGGAAAATTTTAGTATAGGATGCATCTACTGCAAAACGCAATCCTCCCAATTCAAATGGTTTAAGAACATAAATCAAAGGTGGAAGTGTGATTGTTTTTTCTTTATTCCTGTTGTAAATTCCTTGCCCAAAAAATAAGATTTTTGGTACAGTTATTTTATTGTAATCTCTGTCTAAAGAATCTAAATAGGCCTTTGAATGCGTGAGCTTATAAAGACTGTCGTGCTGTTCTATAAAACGAAATTCTTTAGCTGATAAACCTTCTGTTCGTACCTCATCCCAAAATGTAATATCTCTTGTGTAGGCCTTTTCGCTGGTTGTACTTAGTTCAGCACTAAAATGATTTTTATTAAAGGATGTATCAATATTATAATCTTTGTAAACTGCCACGGTATTACCTATGGTTTTGTTTTGTTTGATCTTTGCTGCATAGTTGAATTCCTGTCTCACAAGCATCCATGCTTTATTATCTATCAATTCATATTGCTGATCCACTGAAAAATTATCATAATCTAATAAATGAATCCTGGGAAATTCAAAATGAGTGCTTAATAAAACCCATGCGCTATCCATAACTTCTACTTCCCCTTGTACTAAAGCATTACCTGATTGTGATGGAATAACTTTAATGGTATAAATCTTTCGGCCATTTTCCTGTCTTATATTAAGTGTTTTAAAATTATAGGCAACTAATCCGCTGTAACTGATCGGCGAAAGCATAGGGATTTTAGTTAACCGCGGAGTATATACAAGGTTTTTATAAAAATTAAAATCAGCTTCTGATGTAGTAAGGAAAAATAAATTATTTGTATTACCTCTCAGCTTTACGGCTGTTCTTACTTCCCTTAACTTATTAGGATAAGAATAATCAACATTTAATAAAACTTCCGCCATACTCATTTTATTTAAATCACTATTTTTTTTTATAGGGCGGGATAATACTTTGATCGATTTACCAATGCGATCATTTTCCTCAGTAGCTTTTATATAAACTTCAAACGAACTATTTTGGACTTTCTTAGAAAT
>JBBJOK010000452.1:0-2507 GCA_037721545.1 Chitinophagaceae bacterium | reverse complement strand
TTGCAGGAAATGCTGTGTTTAAATCGGCCGATCCAAAACAAACAATTCATAAATTGAAATCTTTGTAGAGCTATTGCAAATTAAACACAACACAGGTGATTAAAGGCACAATATCATTATCTCATATTTATTTTGTTACAATTATATAAACCAAAATATTCTCCATGAAAAGATTTATTCTTTTAGCGGTTATTTTTTTTTCTTTTTCAAGTTATTCAATCGCTCAGCAAACCATTCTTCATTGTGGTAAACTAATAGATGTAAAAAATAAAAAAGTACTAAGTAATGTATCAGTTTTTGTAAACGGGAATAAAATCATTGATGTAAAAGAAGGATTTGCACAACCCTCCGGTTCTGATAAAATAATTGATCTAAAAAACAAGACAGTAATGCCGGGCCTAATGGATATGCATGTACACCTTGAAAGCGAAACCAAAAGAGGAGCAGCTGCAGATCGCTTCACAATGAACCCACCTGATGTAGCTTTTGAATCAGTGGGTTACGCAAAAACTACCCTCATGGCAGGTTTTACAACTGTACGGGATTTGGGAGGTAGTGGGGTTAATATTTCTTTACGCAATGCTATAAACAAAAACCAGGTGATGGGGCCAAGAGTGTATACGGCGGGTAAATCAATAGCAACAACCGGAGGACATGCAGACCCAACAAATGGTTACAGAAAAAATTTAATGGGAGATCCCGGTCCCGCGGAAGGTGTGATCAATGGAGCAGATGAAGCAAGAAAAGCTGTCCGTCAGCGATATAAAGATGGTTCTGATTTAATCAAAATAACGGCTACAGCTGGCGTTTTGAGCCAGGCAAAAGATGCTTCAGGTGCTCAGTTTACTGATGATGAACTTAAAGCGATTATGGAAACAGCTAAAGATTATGGTTTTAAAGTAGCCGCACATGCCCATGGTGCAGAGGGGATGAAAAGAGCGATCCGTGCAGGAATAACTTCTATTGAGCATGGCAGTTATATGGATGATGAGGCCATGGAGTTATGTAAAAAATATGGCACCTGGTATGTGCCTACAATAATTGCAGGAAGATCTACAGCCGACTCTGCAAAAATCTCTGGTTATTATTCAGCAATTGTCACACCCAAAGCGCTGGAAGTAGGAACCAAGATACAAGCAACTTTTGCAAGAGCATATAAAGCGGGTGTAAAAATTGCTTTTGGAACAGATGCAGGGGTATTTACACATGGCAAGAACTGGATGGAATTTACATACATGATTGAAGGAGGTATGCCTCCAATGGAAGCTATCAGATCAGCAACTTTAAACGGCGCAGAGCTTTTAGGTGTTACAAATATTTTAGGTGTAATTGAAAAAGGAAAGCTTGCAGATATTATTGCAGTAGATGGTGACCCGATAAAAGATATTCGGACAATGGAAAAAGTAAGATTTGTAATGAAGGATGGTGTTGTATACAAAAATGAATAATTAACTAAGCTTTGTTAAGAACTAATTTTGCTTTGTAACTCTGTCGATCATTTCCATAACCTTTACCACTTCTTCAGCGCTGCAGGGGTTTAGCTTTTATCTAAAAAATATAATCCGGTAAATGATATTATCAACGATCTTGATCTTCTCTGGAAGAATGTAAAGCCTGTTTCTTTTTCATCACTGCAATCCCAACCTAAGACAATGGAATTTTTAGAACATCAATTTGGTATTAGGTTTAAAGATTTGTTGGTTGCTGATTAAGGAAATTTTATTCTAATAATTCGCCGTACTACTCCTTGTTTGTAACAAGACTCTAAGCTGAGAGTATAATTTTAAAGCAATAAATCCGTTAACTTTAATGAATGGAAGAATTATTTAAATATGTAGAAGTGCAACCTGACTTAGCTGGCGGAGTACCTGTATTTACAGGAACCAGAGTGCCTGTAAAAACTATGTTCGATTATCTTGAAGAAGAATCTTTAGAAGAATTTTTGCTAGGCTTTCCTACAGTTACCCGGCAACAAGCTGAATGTGTTATTGAATTGGCTGCTGAAAAATTCTTATCCGCTATAACAGCATGAAGATATTATTAGATGAAAGTATTGATATCCGTTTCAAAAAATATTTGTCTGACAGCCATGATGTTTTTACCGTAAAGGATATGCATTGGACAGGAATTAAGAATGGCGAATTACTATTATTGCTTAAAGAGAGAAATTTTGATGTGTGGATTGTAGTGGATAAAAATATTCCTTATCAGCAGAATATAGCAACACTTCCCTGTAAAGTTATTGTACTCGATGTTGTAAGAAACACTTTGAAACACCTGACTCCACTTACTCCTAAAATTTTAGAGATATTAGATAGTGAAATAACTTCAAATATTGTACTTATCCCTAAAAGCTAAATGTATTTACGTAATATCTTTTCCTACAAACCCCTCCATCATTTCCATAACCTTTACACCTTCCTCAGCACTACAGGGGTTTGAGTTTTTATCTAAAAAATAGTCGACTACTTTTTCTATCATAGGCTGTTGAACATGCTGGAGTTTAT
>JBBJOK010000451.1:0-2512 GCA_037721545.1 Chitinophagaceae bacterium | reverse complement strand
CCATACGGCACGATGAAAGATTTAAAGCAGTATTTGCAAGGTTAGTATCAAAGCAACGACATAAAGAAGTTAATTTTGCAAAAAAGATATTGCGGAGGCCTCGTCTGCAGAAAATAAATTTGTTGGTTTCATCTCGAAATCAAAGTTATTTGCACATTACAGAAAGTCGCTTTCGGAAAACAGCGACCTCTACCAGGATTTGTAAAATCTATAATTACACTGGCACAATATTGCGTTACAATTAAAACCATTTATGCAAATTTATAACCTCATAACGCTCATTATTGTGTTAACCGCCGTCTTTGGTTATATCAATTTCCGCTTCATTAAATTACCGGCTACTATCGGCATCATGCTTATATCGTTAGTAGTGTCATTATTGGTAATTGCAGCAGGATGGATGTTCCCGGGCGTATTTGTAAGAATTACAGACGTAATAAAAACCATTGATTTCAATACAGCATTAATGAAGGTGATGTTGGCTTTTTTATTGTTTGCAGGAGCTATACATATTGATGTAAAACAATTAAAACAAGAAAGCGCATCCATAATAACCTTTTCTACATTTGGAGTTGTAGTATCTACTTTTATAATAGCGGCTTTACTATTTGTCGTAACCAAATGGTTCGATGTACCTATAGATTTTATTTACTGTTTATTGTTTGGTGCATTAATTTCTCCCACAGACCCTATTGCTGTTTTAGGCATTTTAAAGAAAGCCAACATACCACCAACACTCGAAATGAAAATATCAGGTGAGAGCCTGTTTAATGATGGAGTAGCCGTGGTGGTTTTTATTGCCATTTATGAAATTATCAAATTAGGTTATGATAATGTTTCTGCTTTGCAGATAGGGTGGCTTTTTTTAAAGGAAGCCGGCGGTGGTCTGCTCTTCGGTTTGCTGTTGGGATATATCGGTTTTTGGGCGTTACGTTCCATAGATAATTATGTGATAGAAGTATTGATAACACTGGCAATTGTGATGGGTGGCTATGGTTTGGCAAATTATATGCACATAAGCGGACCGTTGGCAATGGTAGTAGCCGGTATAGTTACCGGCAACAAAAGTCTTGAACTTGGAACAAGTGATGTGACAAGAGATTACATTAATAAGTTTTGGGAGATGTTGGATGAAGTATTGAACGCTATTTTATTTTTACTTATTGGTTTTGAAATGTTGATTATTCCATTCAATCAAAACCTGTTTTGGTTGGGTTGTGTAACCATCGTCATTGTATTATTAGCAAGATTTATTTCCGTTGCCTTGCCAATATCGGTATTGCGATTTAGTAAAACATTTGAACCGAATGCCATCCCTATTTTAACCTGGGGTGGTTTGCGAGGTGGTATATCTGTAGCCCTCGCTTTATCATTGCCTAAAAGTTCTTATAGTGAAGTAATCGTTTCCATTACTTACATTGTTGTGTTGTTTTCTATTATTGTGCAGGGATTAACCATTGGCAAATTTGCAAAAAAGCTGGCAACATAAATTAGTAAAACTAAAGTGGTGAAAAGTTGAGAAAATACATTCAGGCGATATTAAGTTTAAGGGCAACGTCCGACTTTGAAAAGACAAAGTCCACCATTAGCGACGGCGTATCATTACGGGGTTATAATTTATGGATATTGCTTTGTTCATCTATTCTTGCATCTATCGGTTTAGATACCAATTCAACTGCCATTATCATTGGCGCAATGCTTATATCTCCATTAATGTCACCCATCCTGGGCGTAGGCCTATCCGTTGCCACTCATGATAAACAATTGCTCATCCGTTCATTAAAAAACCTTGCACTAGCTGTAGTAATAAGTCTTTTTGCATCGGTTCTTTATTTTATATTAACACCATTAGGGCAAATCACAAGTGAAGAACAGGCGAGAACATTTCCAACGTTATTGGATGTATTGGTTGCCCTCTTTGGAGGGATTGCAGGCATCGTCTCAATTTCAAGGCACGACCAGACAAATGCTATACCCGGCGTTGCCATTGCAACGGCATTAATGCCGCCGCTTTGCACCGCAGGCTTTGGGTTGGCAACTATGCAATGGAATTATTTTTTGGGTGCATTTTATTTATTCTTCATCAATGCTGTTTTCATCAGTTTAGCTACCTACCTTATTGTCAAGTACCTGCATTTTCCTGAAAAAGAATTTGTAAATAAAAAATTGCAGCAACGATATTCTTATTGGTTTACCGCAATCAGTATAATAGTATTAGCGCCAAGTGTTTACTTTTTATATACAGTTTATCAAAAAGAAAAAATTAAAAAAGAGATAGGTGCATTAGTAATAGGTCCAATAAAAAAGCATGGCAATGAAATACTGAAGTGGGAAGTAGATGTAAAAGATACCGCTAACTTCATCAAAGTCTATCATTCCGGAAGCCCTTTACATGATAGTATAAAAGCAGCCATTGACAGTTCTTTAAAAAGCCATAGCATGGCGACATATCATCTGCAATCTATGCGGGTAAATATGACCAAAGAAGAGGTGAATGCATTAAGCGCCGATG
>JBBJOK010000082.1:0-10415 GCA_037721545.1 Chitinophagaceae bacterium | reverse complement strand
CCTTCCACAACTATACAACGGCTGCCAATAAAACACCCATCCTCAATAATTACGGGGCTTGCCTGCAAAGGCTCCAAAACACCTCCAATACCTACACCCCCACTAAGATGTACATTTTTCCCGATTTGTGCACAACTGCCAACAGTGGCCCAGGTATCTACCATTGTTCCCTCATCCACATAAGCACCAATATTTACATAACTTGGCATAAGTACAACATTTTTCGCCAGGTATGCCCCATACCTTGCAATAGCATGCGGTACTGCCCTTACGCCCAATAATGCATAACCTTTTTTTAGTTTCATTTTATCATAAAACTCAAATGGCGGCAAACTATATGTTTCCATTTGTTGAATACTGAAATACATAAGTATTGCCTGCTTAACCCATTCATTTACTTGCCAGCCATCAACAGGATTGGCTACACGCAGCTTGCCGGTATCAATTTCATCTATAACATTTTTTACAGCATCGGAATATTCTAACTGCTTTAAAAGATCACGGTTAACCCATGCATCTTCCACCATCTTTTTTAAATCCATTACTTAATATTTTCTACAAACTTAATATTAACCTGATAAACATAACTTTGAAATTAGTGATGCAAAGATTTCTCATTATTCAAACTGCTTTTATCGGGGATGTTGTGTTGGCAACGGGCTTATTGGAAAATCTCCAAAAAGCATACCCACAAGTTAAAATTGATTTTTTATTGAGAAAAGGAAATGAAGGTTTACTATTAAATCATCCTTTTCTAAATGAAGTATTGATATGGGATAAAAAACAAAATAAATGGGGCAATCTTATTAATATTTTAAAACAGATAAGAAAGAACCGTTACGATAAAGCAATAAACCTGCAGCGTTTTGGAAGTACTGGTTTTTTGACAGCCTTCTCAAATGCAAAAGAAAAAATAGGATTCGATAAAAATCCTTTTAGCTTTTTATTTACAAAAAAAGTAAAGCATACCATGTATGCAGGCATGCATGAGGTTGAAAGAAATCACCTGCTCATAAAAAATTTTACTGATAATTCTTTAACTTATCCAAAATTACATCCTTCAGATAAGGATTTTTTTTCCATCCAGAAATATATAACGCAACCTTACATTTGCATTGCCCCTTCCAGTGTTTGGTTTACAAAACAATATCCTGCAGAAAAATGGACAGAATTTTTAAATTCATTACACACAGCACATAAAATTTTTTTACTGGGTGGGAAAGAAGATAGGAATTTATGCGAATCTATTAGATTGTCAACCACCCATAAAAATATCGAAGTACTGGCAGGAGATCTAAGTTTTTTACAATCCGCAGCATTAATGAAGTCTGCAGTTATGAATTATGTAAACGATTCTGCACCTTTACACTTTGCTTCTGCAATGAATGCGCCTGTTACAGCGATATTTTGCTCTACTATCCCCGGGTATGGGTTTGGACCGCTATCAGAAAATTCATTTATTGTTCAAACTAAAACTCCCCTAAGCTGTAAACCATGTACGCTGCATGGGAGAAAGAATTGTCCATTAGGCCATTATAAATGTGCGGCTACGATACACACAAATCAATTATCCAATGTACTACCCAAACTATGAAGCAATTTGTTAATGATATCGATAAGTGTTGCAGTGTGTTAGAGGCTGAAGAAATTATTCTTTATCCGTCGGATACGATATGGGGAATTGGCTGTGATGCTACCAATGAAAAGGCCGTAGAAAAAATATTTAATCTCAAAAACAGGCCGGATAAAAAATCAATGATAATATTAGTCGCAAGTGAAAATGATATTTACAGATATGTAGAAAACCCGGATAAAAAAATATTTGATTACTTGCTAAACACCACAAAGCCCACAACGGTAATTTATGAAAAGGCAAAAAATATTGCGCAAAATTTAATTAATATTGATGGAACTATAGCAATTAGGATAGTAAATAATGATTTTTGTAAAGCCTTGCTCACTCAATTTAAAAAACCAATTGTATCAACATCGGCCAACAAAAGCGGAGAACCTTTTCCAAAAAATTTCAATGAGATTTCTCAAGGAATAAAAAACGGTATAACATATATTGTTGAACACCGCCAAAATGATGATACTGCCTGCCAGCCATCATCTATCATCAAAATAAATATTGAAGGAAATATTCAAATATTACGTTCGTAATTATAAAGCTATTCCAACGCCTGCCTGAATGCTTTGGCTTTTCCATTGATCACTATTCCCAATATTGCTTATATCATTTAACCCGACAACATACCTACCATATACCCTGAATTTGAGTATCTTAAATTGTATACCTCCGGCCATCGAAAAATCTCCTTTTTTAAAAGCCTCGCCACCATTTTGTACCAGATCTTTATTTTGATCAATTAAAATCCCGAATTGCGGGCCTACCTGTAGCGCAAAAAGATTACTTAAATTGATATTAAGCAAAACGGGAATACTTAAATATTTAAGTTGTATGTTTTTTACCTTATTAAAATTGGGAGAAACTGCACTAAAATTAGATGCTGTATCAGTGTTTACCTGGTTGAATAAAAATTCTGGCTGCAGACTTAATTTACCACCCATACCCAGCGTTGCAAATGCGCCTACATGGTAACCATAAGAAAATTCCTGATCAAAGGATTTACCGGTAAGCTTATTAATACTTGCTCCGCCTTTAATCCCAAAGGTTAATCCCTGGGAAAATGATGCTGAAAAAATAAACAGCATCACTGCTGATAATATAATTTTGCTTTTCATATGAAGGAAATTGTTTGCTGTAAAATTTTGTATATAAACAGCAATAACCAAATTTATAGTTGTAATCTTTTGTTAACCCAATATGTTATCAATGTATTGTAGCTGAAGAGAGACCCCTCCTTCAGCGCAAAAGCTTACCTTTGCCGCTTATTTTAAAAATTTAAAAAGAATTAAATGAATGCATTTGAAGAGTTAGGTTTGAAAGAGGAGTTAGTACGTGCCATCGCAGACCTGGGATTTGAAACACCAACTCCCATACAACAAAAAGCAATTCCTATTTTATTGTCAGGTACAACGGATTTTGTTGGTTTAGCACAAACAGGTACGGGAAAGACAGCAGCTTTTGGAATTCCATTATTACAATTAATAGAAGTTTCTCAAAAACACCCGCAAGCATTAATAGTTTGCCCTACAAGAGAGTTGTGTTTACAGATATGTAATGACCTGCAGGATTATAAGAAATACTTGAAAGGAGCTATTGCCGAACCCGTATATGGTGGTGCTTCTATTATAATGCAGATTAGGGCATTAAAAAAAGGAGTTCACATAGTTGTTGCAACACCCGGAAGGTTAATTGATATGATCGAAAGAAAAGCTATTGATCTTGAAAAAGTAAAATATGTTGTTTTAGATGAAGCAGATGAAATGCTGAATATGGGCTTTAGAGAAGACATTGATTTTGTTTTAAAAAATACAATAAGGAGAGAAAGTACCTGGATGTTTAGTGCTACTATGCCGCCGGAAGTGAAAGCTATCTCCAAAAATTTTATGCGTAACCCGCAGGAAGTTACTGTAGGCAAAAAAAATACAGCCAATGTAAATATTGATCACCAATATTTTCTAACTCCTGCACATTCTAGATATGAAACCTTAAAGCGCCTGGTAGATTTTAATCCCGGCATGTATGGAATCATTTTTACCAGAACCAAAGCAGATGCCCAGGAAGTTACAGAGCGATTGGTGAAAGAAGGGTATGATATTGAAGCTTTGCATGGGGATCTTACACAACAACAGCGGGATAAAGTAATGGGCCGTTTCCGTCAAAAAAGTATTCAATTACTAATTGCAACAGATGTAGCAGCAAGGGGCATTGATGTGGAAGGAATCACTCATGTCATAAATTATGAGTTACCCGATGATATGGAAGTTTATACCCACAGGAGTGGGCGTACTGCTCGTGCAGGAAAAAGCGGAATTTGTATAACAATTTGCCACAGCAGGGAATCATATAAAATAAAGCAGATTGAAAGAATGATAAATGCTCAGTTTCATAAATTGGATATCCCCAGTGGAACTGATGTTTGCCGTAAACAGTTTTTTCATTTTATGGATAAATTAATGAAGGCAGATACTTCACATGGAGAATATGAAACTTACCTCGGTGATTTGCAGGAAAAATTCAAAGATATAAGTAAGGAAGAAGTACTAAAGAGAGTAGCAGCTTTAGAGTTCAATCACTTTTTAAAGTACTATAAAAACGCTGAGGACTTAAATGCAAGGAGTGATTTCAGGGAAAGAAGGCCTGATAATAATAACCGGGATATGGGAGGAAGAAGAGAAAGAGGCACATTTACAGGTAGAGATAATGGTTATGCAAGATTGTTTGTTAACCTCGGTACTAAAGATGGATTTTACAAAGCAAGTTTTTTACAATTTATCCTGGATGAAAGTAATCTGAGTAAAGATATGCTTGGGAAGATTGACATTCGTGAGATGAATGCATGGGTTGAGATAGATAAAAGCGCTGCCGGTAAAATGATTAAAGCAATTGATGGTAAAAAACACAACGGGCGTTTAATACGTATGAATGAGGCTGATGGCGGATTTAAAAGGCCTAATGATGAAGGAGGGGGAAGAAAAAGAATTCCGTTGAGAGAGAAGAGATATTAATATTTATTGCTGAGACATATTTTGTAATGCATTTATTTATTACCCTGTAGCAATAAATCCTGAGTATAAATAAAGTCGTATATTGAAAATAAATAAAATACTTTTTAGGTGTATTGAAAAATATTAAAGACTATATGGAATCCGGTATATTGGAGCAATATGTTCTTGGTATTACCACCAAAGAAGAAAATGAAGAAATATCACAACTCGCCTTGTCTAACTTTGAAGTTCGTGAAGAAATTGAAAATATCACATCAGTTATTGAAGATTATGCCAAGGCGAACGCTGTTGTTCCTGACCCTACGATTAAGCCATTCCTGATGGCTATAATTGATTATACCGAAAGATTGAAAAAGGGCGAAGTGCCTACTTTTCCACCTGAATTAAACGAAAATTCTGTTATCTCTGATTATAACCAATGGCTTACCAGAGATGATATCCGGCTCCCGGAAAACTTTAAAGATTTTCATGTACAAATTATTGGCTACACCCCCGAAGTTAAAACAGCTATTATTTGGATAAAAGAGATGGCACCACAAGAGATGCATAAGAAAGAATTTGAAAAATTCTTGATAGTAGAAGGTACATGTGACATCACCATAGAAGATAAAGTCCACAGTCTTAAGAAAGGAGATTATTTATCAATACCTCTTTATAAAAATCATGATGTAAAGATTACTTCTTTGATTCCATGTAAAGCTATACTGCAGCGAATTGCTGCATAAGATTATTGTTCTAATACAGCCTTTTTGGCTCCTGATTAAGCCAACTCAATTACAGTGATTTCGGGTAAAATACCTACCCTGCCTGGATAACCAATAAAGCCAAAGCCCCGATTTACATATAATTTTTGTTGTCCTTTTTCATAAAGGCCTGCCCATTGTTTATATACATATTGCACGGGGCTCCATTTAAATCCAGGTATTTCAACACCAAATTGCATCCCATGTGTATGGCCGCTAAGCGTAAGATCAATATCAGGATATTGCGATCGCACCTGTCCATCCCAATGACTGGGATCATGACTCATTAATATCTTAAACGGATATTTTTCTGCTCCGGCATAAGCAAGATCCATTTTGCCATGTTTCGGAAATCTTGCTTTATTACTCCAGTTTTCAATACCAAGCAAAGCAATCTGCTCACCATTTTTTTCCAGCACAACATGCTCATTCATCAATAAACGCCAGCCCATGTTTTCATGAACTTTTGCAAGGTTCAATAAATTTTGTTGTTTGCTAACACCATTAATAGGCCAACTAACATAATCACCATAATCATGATTGCCAAATATCGAATAGACGCCCATGGGTGCTTTCAGGCGACGAAATACATCCAGGTATTCTTCCATCTCTGTTGCCTGGTCATTAACCAAGTCTCCGGTAAATAAAATAAGATCCGGTTGCTCATCCAAAATTTTTTGGATACCTCTAATAACAGCATTTTTATCGCTAAAACTTCCACTATGAATATCGCTGATATGAACAATTTTTAATCCTTTGAATGATGCAGGTAAATTATCGAAGGGCACTTTTATTCTTTTAACATCGTAATTGTATTTATTGCCAAAGCCGTAAACCAAACTAGCAAACAAAGTTCCCCCCGCTGTTAAACCCAGCCAGCTTAAAAAAGCTGATCGGCTTATTCCATCTGCTGCAATCTCTTCCCCTTCTGTGTTTCTAAAAAATAATTTACCTGTTACCCATTGAATTAATCTTCTAAGGTCATCCACCAAAAAGAAGACTACAGAAATTGATTTTCCCATAAACAAGCCTATAACAGTAGCAAATAAATATGTTCTTACCCTTTTTGGCAAAAACTCAGGACCCGTTAAAACAAAAACTAAAAATGCAATTATCGCTAAAATTGATATTACCCAATAAATTGAGTAAATGATGGTTTTTGTTTTTGGAGAAGCAGATTGGCTTACAACTTTTAAAGCTTGAAACACATAAGTGTCGAGCAGTATCATTATGATAAGAAAAATTATAACAAATGTTGGGCTTCGCATTTATAGTTGGAGTGCTAGAAATTTATAAATTCAGTAACCTGCTGATCCATCGCTTGTAAGGTATCCTTATCAGTGATTGTTCCATCTTCATCCATTATTTTATCAATATTTGATAAAGGAAGTTTATTTGGATGGACTATAATTCTCATGTGATTTAATGAACCTGTAATGTGATCCATCCCCCTCAAATTTCCGGCTCTGCCCGTAGAAACTCCAACCAGCAAAGCTTTTTTATGCCACCACGATTCTTTTATATCACTTATATCTATCATCGCTTTCAATACACCCGGGTAACTGCCATTATATTCAGGCATTATAAAAATAAATTTTTCAGCAGGGATTAAAAATTCCTTTTCAGCACTGGAAAAGTCATCATTCTTTTCTAAAACATTTAAATTTTTTAAGGAAAATAGCTGGGAATTAATTCCTTTTGCTTTTAATATCAGTTGATATTTGCTGGCAACTTTTTCAGAATGACTGCCTATCCTGTTGGTTGCTGAAATGATTGTGTACATTTTTTGAACTTATTTCACCACTTTTTATGTTAGAAGTTGGGGGATTATTATCATCCTAATATTATACCGAATAACTAAATTTGCCAACCTGTCATAAAAAGTGTGATGCATATATAAAGCCGATTTAAAAAGGCTTTTGGCTTACATCATAATTGATAGGTAAATCAATTTTAAAATAAAAACCTGTTAGGGGTTGAGGATACATGGCAAAAATAATAGGAATAGCAAATCAAAAGGGAGGCGTTGGCAAAACTACTACGGCAATAAATCTTGCAGCCAGCCTCGGGGTATTAGAATTTAAAACATTATTGGTTGATGCTGATCCACAGGCAAACAGTACAACAGGATTTGGTTTTGACCTTCACAATATTTCCCAGGGATTATATGATTGCATGGTGAATTCTACACCAGCCAAAGATGTAATTCTTAAATCTGATATTCCTTTTCTTGAAGTGATACCATCACATATTGATCTTGTAGGGGCTGAAATTGAAATGATAAATTATCCTAATCGTGAAGGTGTTTTAAAAAATATTTTGGACCCATTAAGAAACGATTATGATTTTATTATTATTGATTGCTCACCATCTTTAGGATTAATAACAGTAAACGCATTAACGGCGGCAGATAGTGTAATCGTTCCCGTTCAGGCAGAATTTTTTGCTTTAGAAGGACTAGGAAAATTATTGAATACCATAAAAATTGTTCAAAACCGGTTAAATCCTGAACTACAAATTGAAGGCTTATTGATGACTATGTATGATGGCCGTTTACGTTTATGTAACCAGGTAGTTAACGAAGTAAGAAAACATTTTGAGGACCTTGTTTTCTCCAGCATCATTCATCGAAATACAAAATTAAGCGAGGCGCCGAGTTTTGGCAAGCCCGCCATTTTATATGATGCAGACAGCAAGGGTGCCGTAAATTATCTCAACCTCGCTAAAGAAATCCTTCAGAAGAATAATATGACTAAATTAAGCCAGGAAGAAAAAGTAATGCAGTGAGAAAGTTACAAGTTAGGGAGTTAACGGGTTACGAGTTACAAACCCTTCAACCCGCAATATAAAACCCGCAACTAAAAGCAATGTCAACACAAAATAAAAAAGATGCGCTGGGTAAAGGCATTCGGTCTTTATTACAAAATATTGATGCAGATCTTAAATCTACTGCTGGCTCTTTAAAAAGCGAGGTAATAGATAAGGCCAGTGCAAGTTTACGTGTACCCCTTGATCAGATAGAAATAAATCCTAAACAACCCCGTCGTGATTTTGATGAAATGGCATTGAGTGAACTTGCTGCTTCCATTAAAACGCATGATATTATTCAGCCAATCACCGTTACAAATATCGCCAGCGGAAAATATAGAATAATTGCAGGTGAAAGAAGATTTAGAGCTGCAAAAATTGCTGGATTAAAAGATGTTCCTGTTTATGTTAGAGAAACAAAAGATTCACAATTGTTGGAACTTGCATTGCTTGAAAATTTACAAAGAGAAAATTTAAATGCAATGGAAATTGCTTTAAGCTATAGAAGATTGATGGAAGAATTGGAATATACACAGGAGCAACTTGCCGAAAGAATGGGAAAAGAAAGAAGCACAGTTACCAATTATATTCGACTTTTAAAATTGCCACCCGATATACAGGTGGCTGTGCGAAATGGTACTGTTAGTATGGGACATGCAAGGGCACTAATAAATGTAGATGCGATCGATAAACAACTTTTTATTTTTCATGAAATAAAAAATAAAGAATTATCAGTACGGCAAACGGAAGAACTGGTTAGAAGATTGTATACATCAGCCAATGCTGTTAATAATTCCGTAAAGTCGCAGCTATCGCCTGCATTAAAAAAAATTGAAGATAATTTAGCTTCTCACTACAGCACGAAAGTTAAGCTGACTCATAATAAAAAAGGCTTTGGCAACATCACTTTTGAATATTATTCTATTGAAGAATTAAATTCTATGTTAGATAAGATGAAGGTGCCAGTGAATTAAGGATATGCTCAATATTAAAATATTTTTCTGTCAACTAACTTTTCTGTGTTTATGTTTCTGCAATACAAGCGTTGCGCAACAAAAAGACACAATCATTATCAAAACACAGGATAGCACAGCAAATAAAAATATTTTATCCCTGGATACCACTGCCAAAAAAAATAATCCTAAAATGGCAACTTTTAGGTCAGCAGTATTACCCGGTTGGGGACAGGCATACAATAAAAAATACTGGAAAATTCCAATCATTTACGGAGCACTGGGTACAACAGCATTCATCTTTACCTATAATCTAAAAACTTATAAATTGCTCAGACGTGCTGTTGCTTTGCGTTCTGATACAATTCCAACCAATGATATAGAGGTTGACCCCCAGTTTAGAAATCTATCTACCGAAACTATACGCAGCTTTAGAAGTTCGTTCAGACAAAATGTAGATTACTCAGTTCTATTTTTTATCCTTTTTTGGGGATTGAATGTTGTTGATGCCACTGTTGATGCTCACTTAAAATCTTTTGATGTGAGTGATAATATAAGTTTAAGAATAAAACCCGAATATAATCCAGGCACTAAGATCCCTGGGCTCAGTTTCGTTTTTGCTTTTAAAGAGAAACATCCAAAAGCTTTATCTTCATTGCGATAATTATCCTGACATGAAAATTGCGTTGATTGGTTATGGCAAAATGGGTAAAGCCATTGAAGAAATTGCTTTACAGAAAGGGCATTCTATATGTTTAGCCATCAATTCCAAAAATCCAAAAGATCTTACAAAAGAAAAATTAAGCAAAGCTGATGTTGCTATAGAATTTACGACTCCCGAACATGCTGTTGATAATATTTTACTATGCTTCAACGCAAATGTACCTGTGGTGTGCGGTACTACCGGCTGGAATAATGATTTAAAACTTGTGGAGGAACATTGCATTAAGCAGGAAGGTGCATTATTATATGCAAGTAATTTTAGCGTGGGAGTAAATATCTTTTTTGAAATAAATAAAAGGCTGGCCGAGCTAATGAGTAAGCAGAATTATAACATTACAATTGAAGAAACTCATCACACTCAAAAAAAAGATGCTCCCAGCGGTACTGCCATTACTATAGCGGAACAAATTATAAAAGAAATACCTGATAAAAAACATTGGGTAAATAAGCGAAGTGATAAAAAAGAAGAATTATCCATTTTAAGTAATCGGGTTGATCCTGCCCCTGGAACTCATGCTGTAAAGTATTCTTCTGTTATTGATGATATTGAGAT
>JBBJOK010000450.1:0-2519 GCA_037721545.1 Chitinophagaceae bacterium | reverse complement strand
TTTATCCCCTACTGTTGCAATAATTTTATCTGCAACCACTTTTTTTGTTTGCGCATTAAGTGAAATAATAAGGAAAGCAAGGAATGCAGTTAAATAATACTTATTCATTTGGTCTCAAAAATAAGAGCTATCTATTGAATAGCTGTGATATTTATTAAATTAACAAATTATTACTATATTTAAGAAGCTAAATTGAAATTATGAAAATAAAAATACTTCTAAACACATCCATCTTTGTAATAATTTTTGGAATATCAATATCATCTTGTCAAAAAGAAGTGCTGGATATTACCCCCCAAACTAAAACCACAGATTCTACAATTTTAAAAAAAGTACTTATCTGGCTTGATAAAAAGAACAAGCCTAATGCCAGAAGTATTGATTCTTCCGTGGGATATATAAAGCAAAATCTTATTGGTAATGAATTAAGAATTGAAAAATTTAATGATAAAGAGCGGCTGATTATAATTCCTCTTAAAGATGATTTTAAAACCCTTAATGTTACAACAGAAAAAACATTTAAAAATCTGGTAATAATTGAAAATGAAAAAGGAGAATACAGGCGTGGCAATATAATTGAAATAATACCAAAAGATCAGAAGTATAATAAAGTTCCTGAAAATCTTATATCAAAAGTTTACAACAATAAAAGCAATGAGCTTAATGGAACCTTTAGCATACTTACTATTACAAATAAATTTATTTATGAGCTAGGCTATAATAAAAATAAACTCACCTATACTAAATATCTTTCTAAAAAGCCCGGCAAATCCGGGGGACGTAGAAATGATAATGCCGGAAGAACCAATCAGATGTGTATAGATTGGTATTGGGTTACAACATATTATAATGCAGATGGAAGTACAACTGAGAACTGGCAATACCTTTACAGAACCTGTAATGAAAATGATTGTTATGTAGAACCAGCCGGAAGAAATATTGATAAAGACAAAATTTCTTATAAAGTTAATTGCGGCGGTGATGATCCAGGCAATCCTACAACGGAACTATTAACTTTAGTAAGTGTTGATACTCTTAAAATAAATTTATACGACACTTGCTTAATAAAATTAGTAGAGAATATCACAGATATTAAATTAAAAAATGAGATTAGTAAACTTTATCAACAGACTTTTATTGGTTATGGCGATCGGGTTAATTTAACTGTTACTGAGATAAACACTTTGTTTGATGAAAATGGTTCTCCAAAATTTTCCGAATCCTTGGTAATACCTAGTAAATATGAATGGGTAGTAAATATAAATAAATCTTTCACTTCTTATTCATCCAATGAATTTATGGGTTTTGGAATCTTGCATGAGCTTGTACATAGCTTTGTATTTTTATATGCAAATAAAGCAAATGTTCCTCTAACAGATTTTGATTCACATATAATTATTTTTGAAAATTGGGTAAATCAGATTAGAGATGCCTTAATAGAAATATATAGCGTAAATAGTAGCGATGCTACCGCCTTAGCTCTTCAAGGAATGGATGATATTTTAATGAAATCGATAACATCTGATAAAATAAATTTCAAAAATAAATTTAATCAATTTGCCATAGCTAAGTATGGAATGAATCTTTATACTGCCGCAAATATCAGAATCCAATACGAAACCGGGCAAAAAGGATCTAAATGTCGAAAATAAAGATGAAATTTTTTATACCCAGCTGTTTTTTATTATTTAATACAGTAATTACTTATTCCCAACTGAATGATTCTTTATTTCTATTGAATAGCAAAAAATTTTCTATACATGTAGAAAATTATTTAGTGCATAAAAATTCTTTAAAGTATGATTCGTTATGTATTAAATCAATAGCATTTATAAAGTTTCAAATAGATCAAGAGGGTATTATTGATTCGATTTTTTGTAATAGCTCTACCCCTAAAATACTATCTAATTTATTTATTGAAGCTATAAAATCTGGATATAAATTATTGATTCCGCTGAATAATAAAAAAAAATCCGGAAAATTATATTTTCTACCAATTGTTTATTTATTAAATCGCAATTGTGATCCTCAGGATAACACTTTTGAAAGCGTAAGCTCGATGATGAATTTTTATCCACAGAAAAAAAATGTTCCTCGATTTCCCTTAAGTAATAATAGAAGTTATGATAATTGTATATTGCTTTCACCCTTATTATTCATGAGTCGTATACATTAGTTCAGGATAGTTGCATGGTGTAATTGATTTCTAATCTTAGTTAAGGTATAAGTGGTACTAAGGCCCCTTAAAATAAATAAATATGAAAAATTTAATAACCCCTTTGTTTTTGTTCAGAGATGAACTTTATATAGACTAAAGGTTTTTTTCAAAAAAGAACATTTTTCATATTTAAACCCCATTTACAACGTCCGCTTAACCTCTACTTCCTCAAAGGCTTCTATCATATCACCAGGCTTAATATCATTGTAGTTTTTAATGATCATACCACATTCCATGTTGGTAGTAACTTCCTTAGCATCATCTTTAAATCTTTTCAGGCTTCCTAATTCCCCGGTATGTA
>JBBJOK010000449.1:0-2525 GCA_037721545.1 Chitinophagaceae bacterium | reverse complement strand
TATTTCATTTATTCGCTGTTCACTATAATCAATCCGGTTTTGAATTTGGTCTGTTTTGCTTTGCAGGGTTTGGTTTTGTTTTTCTTCGTTGAGTTGAAGAAGTTGGTCAACGAGTTTGACTATTTCGTTATGTTGTTCAACTTCCGTTTTGTTTTCAAAGTCAATAAGTTTTATAGGGAAAGGTTTAAGATATTCTGTTTTAAATCTAAAAAATCCCCCTCTCAAAACATTTCCTGTAAAACTTAAAAAATACCAAAGCAATGGTGAATTAAATATTCCCAAAAAATATTTTTCATCTGTTCCTAAATCCCTATTGAAAACAAAACTATAAATTGTAGTTGTATGATACAATGATTTTGATTTGTCGATCGTAAACCTCGGCTTATCTGCAATATCAGGTGTGCAGATTTTTTCGACTTCAAATTCTACCAAATTTTTTGGATAGATGTAAGCGTAAAATTTTTCCCCTTTCATCTTATTGTTTTCCCTTCCTTCAAGCTCTTTTTTGTTTCTCAGAAGATAAGTCCATCCTAAAGGAAAATTATTTTTTATAAAGTCAGAATTCATTAATTGGGCAGTGCCGTTTGAAACCTGATAGGGAAATATAACGTAACTTCTAGGATGAAGAGGCTCATAGCGTTTAACATCTTTGCCCATTAGAAAAGGTTTTAGTAAACCTTTTTCAATCTCAACTTCTTCGTCTAATGATTTTGAATAAACTACAGCGGTCTTATCAGTTTCCTGTCTCATTTCAAGAACATAAATTTTATCTGCACTCGTTTGTAAGCCAACAAATATTTTCCGAGTTATGTCTTTTAATGTTTTTGGTTGCTTAGACAGCTTTTCGAATAAAGATTGTTTTGCCTCAGTTATAAAATTCCATTTTTGATTTTCTTTTGGAAGGGTCGTGGTAAATGTTTTTACATTCATGCTGTTTATCGCAAACGCTTTTAAATCTTCTACGGTAGATACCTTTACCTGGTTACTCTTCTTTTTATTTAAGAATAATAAACATGTGTAAGTAGTAGCGTCTTCAAAAACTTGTTGTGAACCAAAGGTTACAATTTCAGTAAGTGCTTTTTCTTTTATAATAAAGTTTCTTATCCCTTCTCCAAAATCAGCTTGAAAAAATTTGTGTGGCTGAATGAAGCCCATAAATCCTTTGTCATTGAGAAGGTCAAACCCTTTTTCATCGAACAAAACATATAAATCGAAATTTCCCGTCTTTGCAGCTTGATAATGGCTTTTAAAATAATTGACAGAAAACGGTTGCGTTTCCTGTATGCCTTGCATTCGTAAGTAAGGTGGATTACCAATTACGCAATCAAACCCACCCTGTTTAAAAACTTCTGGAAAAGCTTTTTTCCAATTAAAAGGTTTGATTTTTCTATCCTCTCCAAAATCTATTCTGGAATCATAAAAATCAACTTCAATCAAACTGTTTCCGCTTTTGATATTGTCGTCAAGAGTAGGTAAAACTCTTTCATGAAAAAGTTTCAATTGTGTTGCGATACTTGCTTCCGTTTCGCCTTCCATACATTTTAGGAGCAAGGAAAGTTTGGTTACTTCTACTGCATTTGCGTCAAGGTCAACGCCAAAAATATTGTTGAGCAAAATCCTTTTCTTTTCGGCTGTGGTCAGGTTGCCGTCTGGCGTCAATGGATTGTCTTTGCTGCCTTTGCTTGGCTTGCCGTTATTGGTGTAATAGTCTTTATGATACTGGAGCAGGTATTGATAAGCGCCAATTAAAAAGCTACCACTGCCGCAGGCAGGGTCAACTATTTTTACTTTGTTTATGTCTTTAGGTGCTTTGTTTTCAATGAGCTTGCCAACTGTGTTTTTTACAATGTATTCAACAATGTATTGAGGGGTATAATAAACGCCACCTGCTTTTCTTACTTCAGGTTTTTCTTCGATAACGGCTCTGCCGCTTTTAGATAGGGAAATAGTCTTACCTAAAAACTGTTCGTAAGCACTTCCTAAAATTTCAACTGAAATAACAGAGAACTCATAAGGACTGACAGGATAATACAAATCAGAGATAATGCTCTTGATGATTTTATTATCAATCTCAATCTTGCCGCTTACTTTGTCTTTGCTGAAATCAAAAAGTCCTGAATTATATTTTTGGTCGGCAGCATGAAACTGCTTTAGCAGGTTTCGGTAATAGTCGTTGCTTTTGATGGTGTCTTGCAAATTGCCATAGCGTTCAACACTTCTGTCTTCTGCAATGCGTAGAAAGATTAATCGGTCAATGATGTGCTGCACAACAAAGTTTAATTCATCTTCGTCAATGGTATTGCGCAATGCAATATTGTTGGCAAGGTAAGTTCGCCATGTGTCAAGCGACGTGAGAAATTCATGGTCAACAGTGCTTGTTCCTTTCTTTTGCTTGTCGCTTTGAACAAATTTGTCAAAGCTGCCTTTCAGCACCTTCTCTTTGCTGAAAGTGTCCCAAATAAAATCAAACTCGTTAAGGTAGTTCTGGTAAGTAAAATATTTTATTCTCCCATGACTGGCTTTGT
>JBBJOK010000081.1:0-10456 GCA_037721545.1 Chitinophagaceae bacterium | reverse complement strand
GTAACAAAAAGATCCTCATCTGCTGAAACTTCTTCAGTATTTTTTTTACAACCGGAAAATATGCCAATTGCTAAAATTGATAGGACTAATAGATGTTTTTTCATTTTTTAAATTTGTTTTGTGTGTTACGGATTTGTTTAGATAGCAATCCTAAATATAAGCTAAAAATTTGTTATAAAAGCCCAAATGACGGTTAATTTTTGCATAAAAGGATGTTGAGTGTTTTTCCCTATGGGTAAGTAAATTTACGGTACGAGGAAGCTCGTAAGTGATCTTAAGGAATATTATAAAAGATTTTTTTCAGTTAAATACTCCGCGATCTGAACAGCATTGGTTGCTGCGCCTTTACGCAAGTTATCACTCACTATCCAACAGTTTAAAGTATTAGGCTGTGTTTCATCTCTCCGTAATCTGCCAACAAAAGTTTCATCTTTTTCATGGGCGGTTAGTGGCATGGGATAAATAAAATTATCAATATCATCCTGAACCACTATTCCGGGAGCTTCTTTTAAAATCTTTTTTACTTCATTAATATCAAAATCTTTTTCAAATTCAATATTTACGCTTTCACTATGTCCGCCCATTACAGGGATGCGAACGCACGTTGCCGTTACTTTAATGGAATCATCACCAATAATTTTTTTGGTTTCATGTACCATTTTCATTTCTTCTTTTGTATAACCATTTTCAAGAAAATTATCTATGTGGGGTATTGCGTTTTTATCTATTTTATATTTATAAGCCATCTCACCTTCAACATTATTTCTCTCATTTGTTAATTGAGTAACTGCTTTTACCCCGGTGCCGGTAACACTTTGATAAGTGGAAACGACCACTCTTTTTATTTTATACTTTTTATGAAGTGGGTTTAAAACCAACACCATTTGTATTGTTGAACAATTAGGGTTGGCAATTATTTTATCTTGTTTGGTAAGAACTTGAGCATTCACCTCAGGAACGATCAATTTTTTTTCGACATCCATTCGCCAGGCAGAGGAATTGTCGATGACGGTAATACCGGCAGCGGCAAATTTTGGAGCAAGCTCAAGAGAAGAGCTCCCTCCTGCTGAAAATAAAGCCAGCTGTGGTTTTGCGGCTATGGCAGCATCCGCAGAAATTATAGTGTACTTCTTTCCCTTAAACTCAATTTGTTTACCGATAGATCTTTCTGAAGCCACGGGTAATAACTCAGTCACAGGAAAATTTCTCTCTTCCAATATTTGAAGCATCTTGCTGCCTACTAATCCCGTTGCACCCACTACAGCTATTCTCATTTAAAATTATTTAGAATTAATAGTTTGTAAAAATTCAGAAGGGGAGACTACAGGGAGTTTTATTTTATAAAAATCATGTGCGTCTCTGGTAATGATCACATCGACTGATTCTGCTTCTGCAGAATAACATTGAAGTGCATCTTCAAAATCATGTAAGTGTGAATACATTGCTTTTTTTACAATTGCATGATTAAGCAAAGTAATTTTATTTATTTTTTCCAATGTTTGAATTTTTTTTAGCGCTTCTTTTTCAGAAGAATTTTGTTTGCCAATAAAATAATTGGTAAGTAAAAGTGAAAGAGGTGAGATATAACCGATATACTTTTTTTCAAGTATTTTCTGAAAAATCAGCTTGGCGTTATACCTGTTTATTTCTGTAGTTTTTTTATCAAACAAATCAAAAACCACGTTTGTATCTAAAAAAATATTCTTGTATTTTATCATTTACGATTTTTCCGGATCAACTCTTCTAAAATATTATTCCTGTCAACCACAACATTATTATCAGAAGCTGCCAACCATTCAATTATAGGTGAAATTTTTGCACTTTTATTTTGTTCAGTTGAAATTGAACCAAGATAATTTTCCACTATTTTGGATACACTTACTTTATGGCGTCTGGCATATTTTTTTGCCCTGGTAATAACTTTTTCGTCAATATTTAATGTTAACTTGGTACTCATAATTCTTCCTTTTAATACGTACAAAAATAATAAACAAATACGTGTCTTTCAAAATATATTTCATAGTAATTATTTTGATATTGCCGGTAATAGGATTTTGCCAAATTGCAAACCGGTATGATATTGTGATAGATGAAATAATGGCTGATCCCACACCTCAGGTAGGTCTGCCTAATAATGAGTGGATAGAATTAAAAAACACTTCTTCGGTTGCAATTAATCTCCAGGGTTTTAGACTATATGATCTTACAGGCCAAAGTGGTGTAATGCCCTCGTACATTTTAAAACCGGATAGTTTTGTAATTGTGTGCAGCGCTTCTTCTGTTGTTGCAATGTTAGCGTTTGGCCCAACAATTTCAGTAACAAGTTTCCCATCACTGGACAATAATGGAGACCTGCTATCTCTTATCTCATCGCAGGGGAGAGTTATTAATACTGTGAATTATAACATAAGTTGGTATCAAAATGAACTGAAAAAAGATGGCGGATGGACATTGGAAATGATAGATACCAAAAACCCCTGTTCAGGATTTACTAACTGGAAAGCGAGTGTTGATACAAAAGGAGGAACACCCGGTAAAAAAAATTCTATTGATGGTTCTAATCCGGATAAGACTTCACCGAAATTATTACGGGCTTTTGCTGTTGATAATTTAAACATTACTTTGATTTTTGATGAGCCTTTAGATAGCCTGAGCGCCACTTCCGTAGTAAGTTATAGTATTAGTGATGGTATTGGTATTCCTCAATCTGCATTAACAGTTTCGCCTGGTTTTGACAAAGTAATTCTTAGATTAAATACACCATTGGCAGTTAACAAGGTTTATACCCTTACAACAAATAATGTAACTGATTGTGCAGGAAATAGTATTGGCTCAAAAAATATCGCCAAGGTAGGATTATCAATAGTTGCTGATAGTTTTGATATTGTTATAAATGAAATTTTATTCAACCCAAAATCCGGTGGTGTGGATTATGTTGAAATATATAATCGATCACAAAAAATAATTGATGTAAGGCAACTATACATTGCGAACCGGAACAGTGGTAATGTTATCAGCAGCATACAGCAGTTAAGTGCAGAAAGCATTTTACTTTTTCCAGGTGATTTTTTAGTGATTACCGAAGATCCGGCAATAGTAACGCAGCAGTATGTAACTACCAATCCAGATGCCTTTCTCCAGGTTAATAATCTGCCTTCATTCTCTGATGATAAGGGCAATGTGATAATTTTAAATTTACAGGGAAAAATTGTTGATGAAGTAATGTATACAGATAAATGGCATTTCCCATTGATAGTAAATACAGAAGGTGTTGCACTTGAAAGAATTGATTATAACGCATCATCAGTTCAAAGTAATTTTCATTCTGCTGCAACATCAATTGGATATGGTACCCCGGGGTATAAAAATTCTCAATTCAGAATTGATCAACAGATTCAGGGAGAAATCGAAATAATACCCGAAATTTTTTCTCCTGATAATGATGGGATGGATGATTTTGTAACTATCAACTATAAGTTCCCTTCTCCGGGCTATATTGCCAACATTACTATATTTAATGCTTCCGGAAGGCCGGTAAGATATCTTCAAAGAAATGCATTAAGTGGTATCAAAGGCAGTTACATATGGGATGGGTTGGGAGAAAAACACCAAAAACTTTTGCCTGGTATTTATATCATCTTCACAGAAATTTTTAATACTGAAGGAAAGAAAAAACAGTTTAAGAATACCATTGTATTGGCGAGGCGAATGTAAGACTGCTTAATTATTTTTTTATCTTCTGATATCTGCTAATCATTTGTCCCCAATAAAACAAAAAATGGGGCCGCTTTAACCAGCCCCGCCCTTTGTAATTAAAGTTGTTATTCAGCTTTACTGCTTGGCCTTAATCCCTGCTTTTATCCAATTCAAAAGTGAGTTTAGCAGTAATTCTATATTCAGTTATTTTTCCATTTTCTACGACTGCAGTTTGGTCCTGTACATATATAGAACGAATATTGTGCAGCGTTTTAGAGGCTTCTGTAACAGCAGACTGGGCTGCATCTTCCCAACTTACAGTAGAATTAGACATAATTTCAAGAACTTTTAGTATTTGCATAATAAATAATTTAAATGAATAAATAATTTTTAAACCATGTACTCAAAAATTATGCAAGGTTTTTAATCTTTGCTTTTTCTTTACGAGGGAGTTTGAATTAAATAGGAAATTATTTTGTAGCTTGATTTTGAATATTTGATATTTTAAATAAACATGTAAAATCTAAAAAGTCTTCTACCCTAAAATGAACGCACACAATTTTACCAAAGCAATATTCGCATCCATCACTATCATGATTATTATAGGTTGTTCGAATCCCCGTCGTATAAAAAATGATGAAACAATATCCGCCGCAACTTTAAAAAATTTGATCGATTCTCAGAACTTTGTTTTTATTCCACAATATGTAAGTCATATGACAGGGCCAAGAAGAAATTTAAGTTCTGGATTTGAAGTATCAGTATCTAAAGACACTGTAATAAGCTACCTCCCTTTTTTTGGGCGTGGGTATATAGCTCCAATAAGCCCTTCTGATGTTGACTTTGATTTTACATCAACCAAATTTATAAATACCACAACAACTGCTAACAGGGGATGGAACGTTTCAATAAAACCTAAAGATCAGACCTATCTGAGGGAGTTATATTTTGAAATTTTGGATAACGCTTCCGCTTCACTTAACATAACCAGCATCGATCGTAGTTTTATTTCATTTGAAGGCTATATAACAGAAAAAAAATCAAAAGCAGCATCTAAAAAATAATAAAGCATACCAGGCTCAGTATATAGTTATTAAAGCCTATTCTTCTTTCGGAACCATTGGTAAATCCTGTAACAATAGCGAGCCTTGTCTCAATGATACAAAATGACTATAATTAATTCTCTTTGATTAAATCATCTATTTCGTACTGGTAATAATTTCTTTTTTCTCAATATTTTTTAAAACTTCGCTTTTTTCCAATAAGGCTGGTCGCAGTTTTTTTTGCGATAATAACTGAAGCTGATCGCCTGCATGCTTGCTTCCGGGTTGTGATGAATTACCATAGCTCAATAAAATATTTGCTTTTACTTTTTTGCCAAATTCTGTTATCGCTACATAAGTATCTCCATGCCATGCCATGTTCTTTTTATCCTTGTCCTCTCTAAAATACATTGTTCTAAAAACACCCAATCTGTCCGAACCTCCATTGCCCGGATAATCAACATTATTTGCCCTGAACCGGTTTACATCTCCATATGCCACATCAAGCGAACCATATTTTTTTAAAACTTCATCTGCTGCCCTTACTAATAATTCCACTGCTTTTTTTGGATCTTTTAAACCATCAGGTGTAGATACAGCCGTAGTTAAATCCCAGGGTTTTGCAAACATTTCCCCATTCATTTTCGCAAACCATTGCTGAAATAAAATTGCGCCTTTACTATCTGCATTGGCAGATTTATCCCAGGCATTTAAAATGGTTGCAGCTTTAACAGCCATACTATCGGGGAAATGTTCAACGGCTGCAAGCAGATCATCTAAAAAACGGTGAGCTGCTTCCATTTCTGTATTTAATTTATAGCCAACCAGTTCATCAAAACTTATAGAGGGATCGTCTTTTATCATATTCACAGCACGCTGTGGACGTAAACCCATTTCTGTAGGCGACATATAAGCTGGAAATTTTTTTGGATCCAGGGCAACAGGATAAGTACTTGTCCATGGAGGGTCATTCGCATTTTGTACAAAGCCCGTAGCAGGGTTTAATAGTTTTGGAAGATCTTTATAAGGGTGTGTGTTGTTCCATATATATTTTGACAAAGTGCCGTCTATTGTAGCATTCCAAAACTTCCAGTCACCTTCAGTTCTTACGGGAACATTTCCATTAAAAAGGTACATGATATTACCGGCTTTATCTGCATATACAATATTGAACATAGGGTTTTGTAACATTTTTACAGCAGATTCAAACTCGAAAAGATTTTTTGCTTTTGCCATATTATGGTATTGCTCCCCCATAAAAGAATTCTCAAGCCCTGCAATGCGGACTGCAAAGGCTTTACCATTTTTCTCACCAATCACTGGTCCGTGTTTTGAATATTTGAATATTACATTTTCGTCTTTCATGGTGCCATCATCCTGTCTCACTTTTAACGCAACCGATTTTTTTTTAAATGGTAATATGGTGCCGTCTATCAGGTATCCATCATCTTTAAGCATAAGTTCATACCTGTCGCTTGCATCAATTGTATTTACTGTGTGTGTCCACCCCAGGTTTTGATTGAAAGCAATAGTTAACCCCGGAAAACCTATTAATGTAACGCCATACGCACTAAAACCCGGTGCATTTAAATGGGCTTCATAAAATGTATAAAAATCTGACCATGGTAAATGCGGATTGGTAAGCAGCATAGCATTTTTTGATTGCGACTTAGAGGGAGCAATAGCGATGGAATTAGAACCAGGCATAATGGATCGAAAACTGGTGACTATATCACCCCGTCCTAAAAATTCAAGACAGAGAACTCTTGTACCATGTGCCAATACATCATATGCCGTAATCGGCAATATCTGCTGAAATTCTTTTCCAATGTTATCAGGGTTTGCTTTGGCATAATCGTTTATACCTTTTACAAAAGCATCTAAATAAGTTTTGTATTCGGGCTTTTGAAGGTTATAATTTTTTTTTGCTTGTTCAGGTAAATTAAAAAGGAGAATCTGCCTATCTGAAAGGATATATTTATTACCCCAGTATTCTGCAGCCCTGCCTCTTGCCTGCCCATACAATTGTAAAATTAAATTTGCATGGCTATGCATTTGCGACCAACCGAAAGCATAGTACATTTCTGCTGTGGATTTACCATAAATATGCGGCACACCATAGTTATCCCATAAAATTTCTGTTTTTGAAGTCTGGGCTTGTGATGTAAAAAAAACTATAATTAGTAAAGCTGAAATTATTACTCTTTTTGTTTTACACAGAATATTTTGTTGCATAGAGAATTTTTTTAATCAACAAGTTAAGAATATAGAGAGAATCTCTGTGCAATTTGTTATTACACATCAACATAGTCAGTACCTTTCACAGATAAACCCAATAGGGAAATAGTTAGCTTTACAAACATTTTGTGTTGCGAATTTTAACAGTAAAGTATGCAGGCAAGCACATGTAGGGTAGAAATAGTTAGCGATGTGGTTATGGCCATCATTATTACAATCATGGTATTAGCTTAAGCTACCGGAGTTAAATGAAAATCAAAAGGAATACGATAAAAAGAAACACATTTATTGGATAATTGAAAAAATAACTAAAACAGATCGACCATTTAGAACAACTTTAAATTTTCTGTATGATAAAAAAAATATTTCCTTTTCTCATAATATTTTCTGCAGCCTTTTTATTTACTTCCTGCACAACTACAAAAAATGCAAACAATGTTGTAACCAATATTGCTCCCAATAATACTCCAAAGGCAATGCGGGAATTTCGTGCAGCATGGGTAGCAACTGTTGCCAATATAAACTGGCCAAGCAAACCGGGCTTGAGCACAGAGCAGCAGCAAAAAGAAGCTATTGCCCTGCTGGATTTTTTGCAACAGCATAATTTTAATGCGGTCATTTTACAGGTTCGTCCGCATGCAGATGCACTATATAAAAGCGACTTAGAACCATGGAGTTATTATCTCACCGGAAAAGGCGGTAAAGCACCGGATCCATATTATGATCCGCTTACTTTTTGGCTGGAAGCTGCCCATGATCGGGGATTGGAACTGCATGTTTGGCTAAATCCCTATCGGGCACATCATCCTAAAGGTGATAGTATTATCAGTAATCAATCCATAATAAAAACCGACCCGGAGTTGGTGTTGTATTTAAAAGACGGGTATTGGTGGATGGACCCCACGCTGAAAAAAGTTCAGGACAGAACCATCAATGTGGTGATGGACCTGGTAAAGCGATATGATATTGACGGTGTTCATTTTGACGATTACTTTTATCCTTATCCTGATTATAATTTGATGGCCGATTTTCCTGACAATACAAGCTGGAAAGTTTATCAAAATGGCGGAGGTAAATTATCCCGTGGCGACTGGCGGCGCAAAAGTGTGAATGATCTTATTGAACGCATTTATAAAGAAATGAAAGCTACAAAACCAAAAGTGAAATTTGGGCTTAGCCCTTTTGGATTGTGGCGGCCCGGATTCCCGGAAACTGCATGCTGCTTTGACCAGTACAATGTTTTGTATGCAGATGCGAAGCTATGGTTAAACAAAGGCTGGATAGATTATTTTACACCTCAATTGTATTGGCCAATAAAAAGAGCGCCGTTAAGCTATCCTTTATTGCTGGGGTGGTGGGCAGGGGAAAATACCCAAAACCGTCATTTATGGCCGGGAATTAATGTTGGCCGGGATACGGGCAGAACAACGGTTGATGAAACTATTAACCAAATTATGATCACACGTGGTATGGTGCCCAAAAGTAAAGGTGTTGTGCATTGGAGCATATCATCAGATGTACTCAATACAAATCTTCGAAAAGCGTTGTTGGAAGGCCCTTACAAAGATGGCGCCCTGGTGCCGGCAAGCCCATGGCTTGATAAAATTGCACCGGATGGGCCTACGGTCAGCATAATAAAACAACAGGATAATTTGAAAATAAGCTGGATACATAATAATGAGGCAGATGCATTTAGGTGGGTAGTATATTACCGTTACGGCAATGCATGGAGCTATAAAATTCTTAACCGTAAAGACCGTTCGATTTATGTAAAATTAATTAGCGGAACAGATAAAACACCACTTACCTTAAACCGCATTGCAGTAAGCGCTGTTGACCAAACCGGTAATGAAAGTTTTTTGAAAGAGGTTGAGGTGAAATAGAAGGGCTTCTGTAATTCACTGTGTTCAAAAATCAAACAATTCTTTGTTGGAATATAAAACATAATATATATTTGTGTTTAAAACCTGTTATATGCCAGCAAACCTTTCGCAAAAAGAAATAGGGAAGAGAATTTCGGAATCAAGAAAGAAAAAAAGTTTATCCCAGGACGAGCTGGCAAGGGAACTTGCTATCCCTCGTTCATCATTGGCACAGATAGAATTGGGTAATCGAGGTGTGGATGTAAGAGAACTGCTAAAGATGTCTCATTTGCTTCAGTTTTCTATGGATGAATTTTTAGCAAGGGAATTTAAAACCTCAGGAGAAGAAATAAAGGAAGAGAAGAAAGCAAAAGAAAAGATTCAGGAAAGAATATCGGTGCCCCCAATGAATCTTACTAAATTCAAAAATGTTCTGTTGTATATTTTAGAACGCTGTGCCGGTAAGCCTAATGTGGGGGAAACTGTTTTATACAAACTCCTTTATTTCTCTGATTTTAATTATTATGAATTATACGAAGAGCATTTATCCGGTGCCCGCTATCGTAAGCTTCCTTATGGCCCAGTACCACTTAGTTTTGAAAAGATTGTAACCGGCATGATTGAAAAAGGGGAAATTAAAAAAATTAAAACGCAGTATTTTAATAAACTGCAGACAAGGTATTTGCCATTGGCAAAACCAGATCTTACAAAGCTACTGGCAAGCCAAAAAGAAATAATCGATAAAGTCATTGATCAGATGAGTGATTGGTCTGCTGCAAGCATCAGCACTTATTCTCATAATGATATGCCATGGAAAGCCTCCAAAGAAGGTGAGATAATAAATTATGAACTGGCACTTTATCGTGAGCCTCCTTTCTCCGTAAGAAATTATGGTAACGAAATTGAAGAGCCATGATATTTGATGAACTGGAAGAGTTTAAAAAAGACATAAAGCAATTGCTGAAAAAATACAGGACATTAAACGATGATATTGCAATTGTGAAAAAAGTTTTGGAAGTAGAGCCAAATGAAAGACCTCCATTCAGTTTTAGAATTAGAGACCTGGGAATTACAACCTGCATAATTAAAGTAAAAAAGATTGCCTGCCGTACTTTAAAGGGAAGAGGTGTAAACTCAGGATTGAGATTGATCAATGCATACTTTGAAAAAGAAGAAAGAATTGTAATGATTGAGCTATATCATAAGAATGATAAAGAGAATGAGGATAAGGGAAGGATTAAAAACAATTTTAAATAAAATTTTTGCAAAGCGACCATTTATGCCAAACTCAAAGACCATTAATATATGAACATTCAGCAATCAAATCAAATACAAATCCAAATTGATAACTTTCATAAATAAGAGATAGAAAGTTTATTAGCTGCCACATATCCCAATCAGACCGAGTTAGGTAAATGTTCAAATCAGTCGAATTGCTTTCCCAAACATTTGAGATTGTATTCATATTTGCAAGTTAGGAAGGAACAGAAGTATTGAAAAGATTTAGATGATTTAAACAGTAACAGACCCCAATTGTTTTTTAGCCTGATATTTTTTTCTGTGGAAAATAAAAATTAAAATAAAAATCACCAACAATATGGCCGGCATAATAGCCAC
>JBBJOK010000448.1:0-2548 GCA_037721545.1 Chitinophagaceae bacterium | reverse complement strand
TTGATTTTCCTGAAAAGGCAATTGATTTGCTCAGGAAAAAAGATTTTGGCCAATACAAAGACAAATTAAAAAATGATCTGATAACAGGATTTATTACTACCAATGATATTACAGGTGGCAATTCCGGCTCGCCTGTTTTAGATGCTTATGGAAACCTTATTGGGCTTGCATTTGATGGTAACTACGAAGCATTAAGCCATAAAATTGCATTTGATAAAGATCTTAACCGAACCATAAATGTAGATGTACGTTATGTGCTTTGGTGCATTGATAAATTAGGAGGTGCAAAAAATATTATTAATGAATTGAAGCTGGTTAGGTAAACCCTTTATCGCAATAGCTATCGGGACTTCAAAAGGAAATTTTAGAACCCTTTGCAATTTGCAGAGGGTTTTTATTTAGTAAACTTTAGCTTTACAAAATGGAGAAAACAAACCGAATTGCTTTGCTGGTTGACGGCGATAATGCACAACCAAAATTGCTGACCCTTGTTTTGGAAGAAGCTTCTAAATATGGGAAAGTTACTATACGCAGGGTGTATGGAGACTGGACAACACCGCACATGAACGCCTGGAAAGGACAATTAAATGAAATGGCTTTTAATCCCATTCAAAAATTTTCTTACACAGCAGGTAAAAATTCTACTGATAGTGCGTTAATAATTGATGCGATGGATATTTTGCATGATAATTTAGTAGATGGATTTTGCATCGTTAGCAGCGATAGTGATTATACCGGCTTGGCAAAGCGGATAAGAGAGGATGGTGTATTTGTTATGGGAATAGGTGAGAAAAAAACGCCGAATGCATTTGTGAAATCCTGCGAAATTTTTACTCATGTTGAAAACCTGGAACCTAAAATTGAACATGTAGAAAAAAAGGTAGTTGATAAAAAAGAAAAAGTTTCTGTTGATACAAGGCTTATCAATAAAGCCTTTGATATGAGTGCTAATGAAACCAATGAAGCCCATGTTTCTACAATGGGGTTGAACTTAAGAAAATTAGATCCCAGTTTTGATGTAAGAACGTATGGTTTTAAAACGCTTACTCAATTTTTTTCAAAGTTGCGGGATTTTGTTGTTGTAGATAATATTGTAAACGGCAAGAATAACCCATTGATAAGAAGGAAATAAATTATTTTTTTTGCCCGTCAATTGTCTTTGCATCTTTCCATCTCCACAAATATCTGCAGGCATATGTTCTGTAAGGTGACCATTTAGAAGATATCTGCAACATTTTTTCTTTCATTAATTTTTTATCAGAACTATCCAGTTTATACAATTTGGTTATTGCCTGCTGAATGCCAAGATCATCAACTGCAAATACATCTTCCCTGCATAAAGTAAACATCAATATCATTTCAACTGTCCATTTGCCAACACCTTTTATTTGCGTAAGAAGCTCAATAATTGCTTCATTTTTCATTTTATTTATGCGGGCATCCGTTAGTTTATTATCAACAAAAAACCTGCAAACATTATGTACATAGCCTGCCTTAGCATTTGAAAAACCAATGCTGCGGAATTTTTCAACCGGTGTTTCCAATATGTCTTTTGGTGTTGGTTCTTTTGTTCCATACAAATCTAAAAACCGCTTAAATATAACCTTTGCAACCTTGGTACTTAATTGTTGACTGATTATCGATGAACATAAATGCAGGTAAATTTTTTTTCTGGGTGCCAATACAAAAGGCTCCTGCAACTCAAGAATTTTTTTAAACTTTTTATCTTTTGATAAATGCTTGATATGCTCCATTTACAAGTAAAGGATTTAATAGTTTATTAAAACAAACAGATAAGGATTAAGTAAAAAGTGAAACGTAATAAAAGGGCTTACATGATTTTCTAATGATCTTTGCTATTAATTCACCTCCCAACTAATGTTTCCATCTTTTTCATCTTTTAATATTATTCCTGCTTCGGTTAATTGCTTTCTTATTTTATCGGAGGTTGCAAAGTCTTTGTTGGTCCTCGCTTCTTTTCTTATGTCAATCAATAATTCCATTACACTATTTAATGCCTGATTGTTTTCTTTCGAATTTTTTAAGCCCAAAATATCTTCTATCCAAATCTTAAAAGATGTTTTTATTAATTCAAATGTGTTTACAGAAATTGCATCAGCACTTATATGGCCATCTTTAATTGCATTAATTACAGGAACCAGTTCAAATAGATTAGCCATTACTTTTGCAGTATTAAAATCATCATTCATAAAATCATCTAATTCAGCTATGAGCTTTAAGCACTGAGCATCGAGTTCCTTATCAGTTGCTTCTCGCAGCTCATGGCTAATTGCTGGCAGCTTATTCAATACTTCATACCCTTCCCATAAGCGTTTTAAGCCTTTTTCTGCCGCTGCCAACGCATCACTGCTAAAATCTAATGTGCTTCTATAATGCGTTTGTAAAATAAAAAATCGAATTGTCATAGGGCTGAATGCCTGCGTGAGCAATGGATGATTGCCGCTAAACATTTCAGTTAATTTTATCTGATTGTTATAACTCTTACCCATTTTTTTTCCTCCAATGGTTATCATGTTATTGTGTAGCC
>JBBJOK010000447.1:0-2549 GCA_037721545.1 Chitinophagaceae bacterium | reverse complement strand
GGAATATCATTCACTACTTTGGCTATTGAATTTTCTTCATTGTACGCAGGGATGATTACAACTATTTTAGGGTTATTAATCAAAGTACCTGGATTATTTTTTTGGTTTCCATCATCTGCTCTTTATTGAATCTCCGGTTGTGTTACACCTTTGTTCAGTGTCTTTTTATAGAGGCTTTTATAGCGCCTATATTGTTTTGAAAACAAATAAAAATAAACAGAAACTTATAAAAAAGAAGATGAAGTTAAAATAGCAAAATATAGTTGAATGTAGAGTAGCAACAGATGCTTTATCAGGGATTTGGGTTATCAACAAAAGCTCTTCTCACTCATTTGCAAAAATCATTTATATGCTGCCTGGTGTTTCTTTCTTCTTTCCTGAACACTCCAGCCAAACACTAATGAAAAACCAATGAATGCCATCACAAGTAAAGGAATACTTCCATAGTTTTTAAAATAGAAAGCCTGCACTAAACCAAACAAAAAATAAATAATCAGAAAACCTTCTGTTACAGTTATCCAGTTAAAGTTTGTTTTTGCATAGTGGCTCTTCATCACCTTCCTATCATTAGTAATTGAATTAAATTTTGGTGTTCGTACAAAACCCGATTTAATCCCCAGGTAACCCTGCATAATGCCAATAGAATTGCTTAAAGAAACCCCAATGAAGAGGGACACAAACAAGGGAAAGTGGAAAACAAAACTAAGAAGACGGTAACCCTTACTGCCTTTGGTATTTTTGAACCATGCAATAAAATAATGCAGGATATATACAAAAAAACTGATGCCGACTACACCCGAAAATCTATATATAAAATTGTATTGCGGGTAATATCTATTTACAAATAATAACGGCACTGTAAGCAGCGTATAAGTTATAATGCTGACAAAGCCAAAACTGTAAATAAGATGGAATGCACCATGCAGCTTAACGAATAATGGGAGAGATGAAGCGAATAACGGTTTTAGATTTTTCTTTGCCGTTTCAGCCCCTCCTTTTGCCCAGCGGAATAACTGAGATTTTAAAGCGCTTACCAGTGGTGGCAACTCAGCAGGCGTAATAACATCTTCAAGGTATTTGAATTGCCAGCCTTTCATTTGAGCCCTGTAACTTAAATCTAAATCTTCTGTCAAAGTATCTGCCTGCCAATTGCCCGCATGCAATATCGTTTCCTTACGCCACACACCGGCGGTACCATTAAAGTTGATAAAATATCCTGCTGCATTTCTGCCTTGTTGCTCTATGCTAAAATGGCCATCTAATGCTATTGCCTGCAGCTTGGCTAAAAGCGATGTTTCTTTGTTGATGTGTCCCCACTTTGTTTGTACCATACCTATGGAAGGGTCGGCAAAAAATGGAATGGTTCGTTTAAGAAAATCTTTTGATGGAAGGAAATCAGAATCAAAAATTGCAATGTATTCTCCTTTAGCCATGCTTAATCCATTCTTAAGAGCACCGGCTTTAAACCCTTCTCGGTTTTGCCGTTGAATGTGTTTAACAGTAATATTTTTTTTTTGAAGCAAAGCAACCGTTCGTGCAATCAGTTCTGAGGTTTCATCCGTGCTGTCATCCAATATCTGTATCTCTAATTTATCTGCCGGGTAATCTATGGCAGCAACGGCATCCAATAACCTTTCAACAACAAACATCTCATTATATACCGGAAGCTGTATGGTTACAAATGGGGTATTATCCTCCTGGTAAACTGCACGATTTTTTTTGCCTTGAGAACGCAGATAATGATAAATTAGATGTGCATCAAAAAGTGAATGAAACAACACAAACAGTATTGCGAGAACATACAGTACAACAACAATATTTATTAAAACATCAAGCATTAAGCGATTTCATACGCAAGGTATTTACAAATTAGGGATACTATGATTGTTGTTGTTTAGCAAATTTATTTTTTAGGTGTGGAATAGATTTAACATTGAGGTCATTTATTCAATTTAAAAGTATAGGCAAGTCCGATTGTGTAATAACCAGGTAATCCTGCATTGCGTCCCGAAATTCTTTTGCCAACTCCCAAAGTAACACCAGCAACATAAATAGAGGCTCCAATATTTGTTGTATTTACTTTTGTTTCCGGAAAACGTGCAGGGGTAAAACCAGGCCCCCCTATGTCAATACCACTTGTTGAAGTTTGGCTACTAATCGATCCTTCCACATAAACAGTCTTACCTGCATAACCAATTTTAGCCGCTGACACAAAAGCATCAGGCACTTTATTAGTACGAACACTATATCCACCCTGTCCATTAAAAAACAATCCTTTTGCTAATTTATACTGCACCAGCAATGCTGGAGTTATTTGAGTTGATTGATTTCCTATGGCATAAATAACATTGGTTAAGTAATTGCTTAGGGGTGTACTCAAACTCAATCCTCCGGTTAAAGAAAATGCACCATTGCTATTTTCCTTTTGATAAAATTGAGATTGTATTCCGAGGGTTGCGTTTTGAAAATTCTTTTCACTTACCTCCTTTTTGTCTGTTATCTGATTGCCTTTAGTAGTGATGTACGGGATGTTCAAAATAAGATCTGTC
>JBBJOK010000446.1:0-2561 GCA_037721545.1 Chitinophagaceae bacterium | reverse complement strand
AAGCATCGTATTGAGTGTTGGGGATTTTTATTTAGAGAAAAAAAATATCCCAGAAAGATAGAAATTGAAGCGGTAAAAAAATATGATGTGCCAACTTCATTTTACGAAAAACTACATAACGGGGAAGATTATATCAAGGAAAATAATATGGTTATAAAAAATGAACTACTCACATCTGCAACAACTTCACCGAAAACTTATGCGTATTGCGCTGATACAATTTATGACGAAGAATTAATTAGTAAGATAAAAAATGTTGACCTCCTCTATCACGAAGCTACATACCTGCATGCCTTACAGGTAAAAGCCTCAAATCGTTTTCATTGCACCTCTATAGAAGCGGCAACGATTGCGAAAAAAGCAAGTGTAAAGAAATTATTATTGGGTCATTTTTCCTCTATGTATGAATCATTGGATGATTTTAAAACAGAAGCCTGTTCAGTTTTTGAGAATACTGAATTGGCAATAGAGGGTATTTGTTATACAGTGTAATTAAAAGTTTTTTGACAAATACTGCTTAACCTTTTTATGCAAATCTTTGCTTAAAGGAACCAGGGGCAACCTTAAAATATTTTCTATAATTCCCAGTTCAGCTAAAAATGCTTTAACCCCGGCAGGATTATTTTCGGCAAACAAAAGATCATTTCCTTCTAAACATTTGTAATGCAATGTTCTTGCTTTATTAAGATCATCATGCAATGCAAGCCTCACCATTTCTGAGAATTCTTTCGGGAAACAATTTGCAGCCACACTTATTACACCATCCATTCCACAAGCAATTAATGGTAAGGTAAGATGATCATCGCCACTCACTACTAAAAATCGCTCTGGCCTGTCTTGCAAAATATGCATGCATTGCACCATATTGCCGCTTGCCTCTTTTATCCCCCCAATATTATCAACTTCGCCCGCTAATTTAAGGGTTGTGCCAGCTGTAACATTACTGCCTGTTCTTCCGGGAACATTATATACAATTATCGCTTTTGGAGATGCGTTAGCTATTGTTTTATAATGAAAATAAATTCCTTCCTGCGAAGGTTTATTGTAATAGGGGCTGGCACTTAATACTGCTGTTGCTTTATGTAATGGATAAGTTTCTAAGTTGTTACAAACGTCTTTTGTACTATTACCACCAATACCAATAACAACCGGAACACGGTCTTTAACTATATCATATGTAAAATTGATCACCTCAATTTTTTCTTCCTCAGTTAACGTAGGCGTTTCACCAGTAGTTCCCAGTGATACTAAATATTCGCAGCCATTATTGATATCATAATTGATAAGTTTTTCTAACGCATTAAAATCAATTTCCAAATTTTGCTTAAAGGGAGTTACCAATGCTACGCCAGTACCTTTTAAAATATTTCTTAAAGACATAGATTTATTGATTTGCTGATTTCAAATTTTCACTTGATTCTGCATCTTCCCAAAAACCCATTTTACCAAATTTCTCAATCCTTTGTTTTACTCTTTCTTCTGCCGGAATCTGTTTTAATTCCTTTATTACGGGTATTAAATAATCTTTTAAATGTTGTGCGGCTTCATCATAATTCCAGTGTGCACCTCCAAGTGGTTCAGAGATAATTCCTTCCACCAAACCAAACTTCAACATGTTATCAGCCGTTAATTTTAATTGCTCTGCTGCAACTTCTTTCTTTTCCCAGCTACGCCAAAGAATGGTGCTGCAATTTTCGGGTGATATAACTGTATACCAACTGTTTTCTAACATAAATACCCTGTCTCCCACCCCTATTCCAAGTGCACCACCGCTGGCCCCTTCACCAATTATCACACATATTACCGGCACTTTTAATCGCAGCATTTCATAAATATTACGGGCAATGGCTTCACCCTGTCCCCGCTCTTCTGCCTCTAATCCCGGAAATGCACCAGGTGTATCAATCAATGTTACAACGGGTTTATTAAATTTTTCTGCAAGTCGCATTAACCGCAAAGCCTTTCTATATCCTTCAGGATTTGCCATTCCAAAATTTCTATACTGCCGCATTTTGGTATTAGTGCCTTTTTGCTGGCCAATGATCATAATTGTTTCTCCATCCAGTTGGGCAAAGCCGCCTACCATAGCTTTATCATCTTTTACATTTCTATCACCATGCAGTTCAACAAAGTTGGTGCACATCTTATCAATATACTCCAAGGTATATGGCCTATCGGGGTGGCGGCTTAGTTGAACTTTTTGCCATGGCGTTAATTTTTCTGTGATTTCTTTTCTCTTTACCAGAATGCTATCTTCCAATTGTTTAATAATAGGGCTATAATCCATCCTTGGGTTTTTAGCGCTTAACCTTTTATTATCTTCAATTTGTTCAAACAAATCCTTTATTGGTTGCTCAAATTCCAGGAACTGTCTTTTGAAAACTTCTGCCATAATTAATTATGAATTATAATTATAATTTGTGGCAAGGTAAGAAATGTATTTAAGTGATATATGAATTAGCAATATGATACTGCATATCAATAATTTTGGTCATCTGATGAGAAGTTTTAATGTTATTCAATTTTATTGGCTTACTCGAACAAAATCTACATTCAATAGG
>JBBJOK010000445.1:0-2564 GCA_037721545.1 Chitinophagaceae bacterium | reverse complement strand
CAAGCAGCCACCATGGCATTTTATTGGCCACATTTAAAACTCGGGTATTTCGCATCAACCAATGAAAGGCAACCATACCACCTACAATAAGAGATACTTTAATAATAGTTAGGGTAGATAACAGTACGGCCCCGTTGGGTACTTGTGAAAACATTGATGTAAGCATTCTCCATGCTGAAGTAAAATCTGGCGCTCTGAAAAATACCCATGTAACATTAACCAGAAAAAAAGTAAGAAGCGCTAAAAGAAAGTTTGACGACTGCACTTTTTTTAAAAAGCGGGGTGCCATTAATCCCTGTACAATAAATTCTCTTTTTGCTACACGTTCTGGCTGTGCCTTTACACGCATCCGATGATCCTGGATGAATTTCTCAAGCCATAAATAAAATCCGTGCAAAGCACCCCAAACTACAAATGTCCAGTTAGCGCCATGCCATAAACCACCCAACAACATGGTTACCATCAGATTTATATATGTTTTAAATTTTCCGTTTCTATTTCCTCCTAAAGGAATATAGAGATAATCTCTTAGCCATGCTGATAATGTTATATGCCATCTTCTCCAAAAATCTGAAAAGCCGACAGCGGCATAGGGATATAAAAAATTTTCAGGTAATACAAAACCCAAACACGATGCGACACCTATAGCACAGGTTGAGTAACCTGCAAAGTCAAAAAATATTTGTCCGGAAAATGCCAGCACTCCCATCCATGCATCCAGTGTAGCCAATGCGGCAGATGAATTAAATACTGTATTGGCAGGCTCGGCCAGCATACTATCTGCCAACACCACTTTCATAAATAAACCAAGTGATATCAACAATAACCCCTGCATCATTTGCTTTTGATTGGCAGTTCTTGGTGTTTCAAATTGCGGAACCAATTGGGGTGGTCGTACAATAGGGCCCGCAACAAGATGAGGAAAGAAAGTAACGAACAACGAAAAATCAAGCAATGATTTTACAGGTTCACTTTTGCGTTTATACATGTCAATCGTATAACACAACGTGGTAAATGTATAAAACGAAATACCTGCCGGTAAAATAATATTGGGTTTAGCGGGTTGATAATCTACACCCATTGCATTTACAAGATGTGTAAAATTCTCCAGCAAAAATGTTCCGTATTTAAAAAATATGAGCATTCCCAGGTTGCCGATAAGACTTAATACCAACAACATTTTTCGTTTGTATTTATTCTCTTCATTATATAACGCCCTACCTACAAAATAATCTATAACAGTAGCCAACCATAAAATAAGAATGAATGGGGGGTTCCATGCAGCATAAAAAATATAACTTGCAATCAGCAGGTTAATTTTTTTCACCTTCCATGTAAAGTGTAGATTGTGAAGCACAAGCATCACTATAAAGAAAACAATAAATGTATACGAGTTAAAAACCATGACTTAGAGTTTTGGAATTAGTGATGTTAAGAGCATTGTTTGTTTGTTAGGAAATGTTCCAGCCTTTTGCCTCCAGTGCCTTCACCAAATGTTTTGTGTATATCACAGCATCATTCAATGCCAGGTGCGACCATTCAGGGCAAATGAAATTTGACGTTTCAGGATAATCCTGAAAATGAATTCCGTTTGTGTTTGTAGATGCCAGCATATCATCCCAATACTTTTTTCTTGGATATACTTCCGCTTCCGCCTGCAGCCATGGCCCGCTTGATGGTGGCCTTATAAATATTACCTGCCCGCCCCGTAACTTTATTTTATCTATATTATTTTTTAATTCTTTAAAGATCATTACCAGCGAGTCTCCGCTTATAGCAGGTGTTTTATCCAATGCACCAAACTCTGCCCATACATCCTTTACGCTTTTTTGCAGATTAGTATCTGCTAAGAATTTTGGAGCCATATAAGTTTGCCGGTTGTATGTGGTCCATTCAAATTCTTTAGGAAACGGCGGTTCTACTATAACTCCCTTTCTTTTGGGGAGATGCACATCTCTCAGCAATTCATTTAATCCAAACCTTCTGTTTTCCAGGAAGACAAACATTGATTCCAACCCATAATTAATAAAACTGCTTGCTTTTTGAGAGGGAGAGTAATTTTTATAATATTCAATTGCTTCAGTAGCAGATTGGTTTGCCCAGGGAAACCTTGAATAAAATAAACCTTCCGTAACATCTAATAACAATTTGCCTTTAAACTTATTATCATTGGCAAAATATTCAAGCATCTTTCTCGGTGATGTGCCCACGAGTGCCAGCTGTACAGCTTTTTCTCCGGTAAATTGTTCCCAGGTAGGTATGTCAATGTCAAACTTAATACGGGAAGAGCCAATAAAAACTGTTGCTTTATTTGCAGGCAGGTATGCGTTTGGCCGGGTTACAGCCCAAAATGCAACATCGTCATTATAAGTAATTTTAAAGCCTTTGCTGCGCCAGAATAATTCCCAGCTGCCAATAAAAATGCCAACAAAAATTAAGGTTAATATTCCTGCTTTTTTAAGACCCGGTGATTCCATATTTTTATTTTATTGCTACAGAATTTTTTTTGTAAGGAAACGTCCAACCTTTTTCCTGAAGAATCTGAATTAGATTTTTAGTATAAA
>JBBJOK010000080.1:0-10650 GCA_037721545.1 Chitinophagaceae bacterium | reverse complement strand
CACCGCACAAAGCGAACGCATCATTATTCTGGATAGCCTACGAGGTATTGCTATACTGGGTATATTACTGATGAACATCCCTTATTTTGGTTTACCAGGCGATCCTTTTATAAATAGTGAAACCGGCATCAACTTTACTACATGGCATTTTATTAAACTGATTCCGGATGGTACACAAAGGGCTTTATTTTCCATGCTCTTTGGTGCAGGTATTATTTTATTTGTAAGAAGCGCTCAAAAAAAAACGGAAGGTATACAACCTGCAGATTATTTCTTTCGTCGCCAGCTTTGGCTGCTTGTGTTTTCTTTATTTGATGTATTTATACTGTTATGGTCGGGAGATATTTTATTGGATTACGCATTGTGGGGAATGGTGCTTTTTACTTTTAGAAACCTATCGCCAAAGGCTCTGCTCATTGCAGCAGGTATTTGTTTATTACTAATGCTGGTAAGAGAAAACCGTGATTTCTATAAGGATAAAAACATGATAGCAAAAGGCGAAGCAATAGCCGCAATAGATACAACACAAACAAAACTTACGCCAAAGCAAAAAGATGAATTAGGTGCAATGACTTCCTTAAAAGAAAAAAGCGGTCTGGAAAAAAGAAAGGAAAGAGCACAATTAAACATATTTAATACCGGCAAGGGAGATTATCTAGACCTTTATGACGTTCGCACAAATCGTTACGTTAACGACCTGGTGCAATATGTGTTTTTTGAATTTTGGGATGTTCTGCTTTTCATGTTCCTGGGTATGGCATTTTTCAAAATGGGTATTTTAACCGGAGAGGCGCCGGCAAAAATTTACTGGTGGATGCTTATTGTGGGGCTTGGAGTAGGAGTATTTCTGTCTTACCTGTATTTGCAGCCTTATATTAAATATCAAAATAACAGGTTTGAATATCTAAAAAATGTTTCTATACAATACTACCAGTTAGAAAGAGTGTTGCGATCCTTAGGGCTTTTTGGAGCAATTATGTTGTTATATAAATCAGGAATATTTAAATGGCTGTTTGCACTGCTGCGTCCCGTAGGGCAAATGGCCTTTACCAATTACCTGATGCAATCAATACTATGTGGATTGTTTTTTTACAGCGTTGGTCTGGGCATGTATGGTAAGTTGGAACGTCATCAAATTTATTATGTGGTAGGCGCTGTATGGCTCTTACAGATTATATACAGTCACATCTGGCTTCGCTATTTCCGCTTTGGTCCTTTTGAATGGGCATGGCGAAGTTTGACCTATTGGAAAGTGCAGCCATTTAAAAAAACAATTGCAAAAAAGATTAATCTATAATATTTATTCTGCTTAATTTATTTTATTATGATTGCAAGCACACAAAACTTAAAAACTGAGAAAAATAAATTCATTCAGCCATTAGCTGTTACCCGCCGCATCACTTCAATTGATCTTTTGCGGGGTATTGTAATGATAATTATGGCTTTAGACCATACAAGAGATTATTTTAATGCTGATGCTTTTTTGTTTGATCCCACCGATCTTTCTAAAACCAATGAATGGCTTTTTCTTACCCGCTGGATCACTCATTTTTGTGCACCGGTTTTTATGTTTCTTTCAGGCACTTCTGCTTTTTTTGTAGGCAGAAGAAAAAATAAAAATGAGTTAGCAAAATTTTTACTCACCCGGGGCTTATGGTTGATACTGCTGGAATTAACTGTTGTAAATTTTGGGTGGTATTTTGATTTATCTTTTTCCAATATTGATTTTAATGTCATTTGGGCTTTAGGCGCCGGCATGATAGTATTAGCTGGCTTGATTTACCTGCCTTTTATTGGAATTATAATTATAGGGGCAATATTAATAGGAGCACATAATTTATTGGATGGTGTGCAGGTTACAGGCAATACTATTCAGGCTTTCGGATGGAGCCTGCTTCATCAAACAGGCGAATTCAAATTTTTTGGTCGAATCTTTTTTGTAGGCTATCCCATCTTGTCATGGGTGGGTGTTATGGCTTTGGGATACTGTCTTGGAAAATTATATAACCCTTTTATAGAGGCAGTAAGAAGAAAAAAGATTTTAATAATACTAGGTAGTGCTATTATTATTTTATTCATCTTATTAAGAGCCATAAATATTTATGGTGATCCCCGCCCATGGTCATACCACGCTTCAGCAGCATTCACTTTTCTTTCCTTTATCAATGTATTCAAGTATCCGCCTTCTTTACTTTATATATTAATCACCCTGGGGCCTGCAATATTATTTTTAGCATTTGCAGAAAAACCGCTGAACCGGCTTTCAAAAATGGTGAGTGTATTTGGCAGGGTTCCCATGTTCTATTATATCCTGCATTTGTACCTGATACACGCTTTGGCTGAAATAGCAGCTTACTTTACCGGCTTTAAATGGAGTGATAAAACTATATGGATGAATGCTAACCCGGAGCTGAAAGGGTATGGTTTTTCATTAGGCACTACTTATTTAGTTTGGATATGCATTGTAATATTATTATACCCTTTGTGTAAGTGGTACGACAGATACAAAACAGCACACAAAGAAAAATGGTGGTTGAGTTATTTATAAATAGTAAATCCGTTGAATAGGCATGGCGGAGCCTGTCATATTGGAAAAGGCCGCCATTTTAAAAACAACATGTAGAAAATAATATTCCTATCGCTTAAGCATAACATTTTATGAAATACATTTTTGTTTTCTGGATAACAATTGTTTTTTACTCCTGCAACAGCAGCAGAAAAATTGATCATTCCAATCCTCCACCTTCAATCGTTTTGGATCATATTTATTTTATGGTTCCAAACCATGGAAAGGAAGCAATTCAAATATTATCTGATATTGGTTTTGTTGTCAATCCAAAAGTATATCATATAACAGGTGAAGGCAAATCGTCTAGAATTATTCTTCTGGAAAATGCTTACTTGGAAATACTATATGTTGATGATTCAGTTTCATATACATCAGAAGAAGCATTGAATCAATCAAAGAGAAAAACCTGGTTTTCAGGAAATGCTATGAGTCCGTTTGGAGTAGCATTCAGACGTGCACCGGAAGTCGGTGATAGCATTCCTATTCCAAATAGAGCTTCACCACCAGAACCACCAGGTAGTTGGGCAAAAGAAGGAAGTTTTTTTAATGACATTACAGATGAAGATGATACACTATCAACTTATCTTTTTGTAATTCCTTCTTACATGGGGCATGATCAGTCTGTTGCAAAAAGAAAAGAAAAAACACCGGAGCTTTTTGCACATCCAAATGGTGTGAAATCTTTAACCAACGCTATTTTTTATGGCCCGCCTCATGCCATTCCGGCTAAGGAAAAATATATCACTAATGTAGCCATGCTGAAGTTTGTAAAGGCTAAAGAAAATTATGCCGAATTTGAATTTGATCATGGCAAGCAAAATCAAATAAAAGATCTGCGACCCGCGTTGCCATTAGTGTTGAAGTGGTAAAAATATTTACTTCAATCTTCCATAATATGAAACAATTTAAAAATTTATATTTTATGAATAAGTATTTTCTATTGCAATGAATAAACGACTAAATAAACATTTATGAAAGAATTAAATCTACCTAACGTCACCCTGATGGCGCTGATCACCAGTTGCTTCATCCAGTTCGGAGCCCAGCTTTTTGCGCTTACAATTATAGCTAGTACTGTCTCAGAAGCTCCACCCCGTTCCTTCGCCATGTTTGAGGGAGAATATGGTTACAATAGTAGTGCCTTTTGGAATACGGTTCCTCCTATCACTTTCGTGCTATTGCTCATCGCCTTAATTACGAATTGGAAGACCCGGCGCCGAAAACTTCTGCTGTTTGCGCTGACTCTTTTCATGATCGGGGGGCTCGTGGCGGGTTTCTACCTGGAACCTTTGTTCGCTGAAATGATTGCAAAGGGCTATAGCGATGAAGTGGACCCAGTGTTGCAAAGCCGAGCGGCGAGGTGGTACGCCATCGACTGGATGGTGTGGGGGCTGGGAGTAATCGCCGGGTTAGCCCTTTTGCTTGCGCTGATACGCCCTGTTACGACTTTACATCATGCACGCAGCATGGCACAGAATGGATGAAAGAAAAAAGAGATTTTATATAACAATGCTGCGAGGTTTCTTATGTTGACGAAGGAAGAAATTGACAGACATCATGGGCGATAAATTCATTAAAACTAATATGCCTGTTGCTGTTTTACGTGCCGGCACAACAACAGAGGGACTTCCCATTGGAATTCAGATCGTTGCTCCACCTTGGCGGGAAGATATCTGTTTAGCAGTTGCAAAGTTTTTAGAAGATCGAATCGGCCCCTGGAAGGATGTAGTAATAAATGATTAGATATTCAAGAGTTTTCGAGTTAACCCTAAACTTCAATTAAACAAAAACAAAATGATAAGTCAAATTCTTACAGCATTTTTTCTTTTTTGTTTGTCGCATATAGCAAACTGTCAAAATACTTCAATCAAAAGTGATAAGATAAAAAAAGCTCAGAGTTCACAATCAATCAAAAAACCATCTATTCCCCCCATCATAGATATGCACATGCATGCACGTACTGCCTCACACTACGGAACACCACCGCTTACTATCTGTGCACCGGCTGATGAAATGCCGCTGTGGGATCAAAAAAAATCTATTGAAGATGTAATGGCAGGTACACCATGTAAAAACATTCTGTGGTCGCCGAAGACAGATGATGACTTATTGCAACAAACAATTGCAATGATGAACAAATACAATATTTATGGTGTGCTCGGCGGGAAGCCGGATCTCGTTACAAAATGGATAATGGCTGCTCCGGGACAATTTATTCCAGGTTTGGATTTTCGCCTGGATAAGGGAACAATTACAGGCAATACTAAACCTGCTACACCACAGGAAATTCGGACCATGTATTATGCAGGAGCATTTAAGGTCCTCGCCGAAGTAACAAACCAATATGCAGGTATTGCACCCGATGATGAACGTATGCGGCCTTACTGGATATTAGCTGAAGAACTCGATATTCCTGTTGGTATTCATGTAGGTCCTGGGGGTCCCGGTGAAGTATATCTGGGGAACAGCAACTTCCGTGCACGGCTGCAAAGTCCATTACTGCTGGAAGAAGTTCTGGTAAGGCATCCGAGGTTACGTATATACATTATGCACGCTGGCTATCCTATGCTGGATGATCTGCTTGCACTACTGTTTTCTTATCCTCAAGTGTATGTTGAACTTGGCATTATTGTTAATGTAGAACCACGTGCCGGTTTTTATCGTTACCTCAAAGCCATCATGGACGCAGGTTATGGTAAGCGTGTAATGTTTGGTTCCGACCAGATGATCTGGCCAGGATTAATAGAAGCTGCTATCCAATCTATAGAACAGGCACCATTTTTAAGCAGGCAACAGAAAAGAGATATCTTTTACAATAATGCTGCACGTTTTCTAAGACTAAATCCGGAGGAGATTGCAGCACATCATGGTAAGTAAATGCGGAGTTGTTGGATACTGGAATAGAAACGATTGAAAAGGCAGACTTTTTGCAATTGAGTGAAGCAGAAATAAAACGGCATCATGGAAAGTAAAGAGAAAAGCAATCTATTTCAATGGTTGGTGTCCGCAGAAACAAGAAACAAAAATCTAAAATGTTACAATTGAAAAATTTTTAAAATGAAAATCATTGAATCATTATTATTGAACACCTATGTATCAATATTTATCATTGCCATTTTTATTTCAACTAGAGCCGAAGCACAAAGAACGGACACAATAAAAGTACAAGAACAAAGGCTAAAAGAATCAGCCACGCCATACAAACAACCTGTTCAACTAAACGATGGCATTCAAACAGAAACACTGAAGAATGCAGGCATTGATGAAAAGATGATACGTGCTATGAATGACTCAATTGTCAATGGCAATTATCCAAACATTCACAGCGTATTGATTCTACGGGATAATAAATTGGTATATGAACAGTACTGGCCGGGCAATGATGCAGTTAGGGGAAAAGGTTTTGTCGGTTCCGTTGACCACCACCGCGACAGCCTTCATGATTTGCGAAGTGCTACAAAAAGTGTAATTGCATCATTAATTCTTGTAGCCCATGCACAGGGAAAGATCAAAAGTTTAAATCAGCGTGTATTTGACTTTTTTCCGGAATATTCCAGATATGATACAGGTATGAAACGAAATATTACTGTTCAACATTTACTGAATATGAATGCCGGTCTGGAATGGAACGAAAATATTTCTTACATGGATCCATCAAACAGCGAAACAAGAATGGATACTTCCCGCCAGCCGGTGGAATTCGTTCTTAGCCGCGATTTAATTGATACTCCTGGTAAAAAATTTAACTATAGCGGGGGCTCTACTCAGGTACTGGCGGCAATTATTGAGAAAACAACAGGTTTGCCAGCAGATCGGTTTGCAGAAAAATATCTATTTCAACCGTTGGGCATTAAAGAATATAACTGGGTAAAAAGAAGTGACGGAATTCCAATCGCTGCTTCGGGCCTGCGGTTACGCTCAAGAGACCTGGCAAAGTTTGGGTTGTTGTTTTTAAATGGGGGCAAATGGAATGGAAAACAAATTATTCCATCCCACATGGTAGCACAAACATTAAAGAGTCAGATTTCCCTTCCCTATGCTGATTCAATTATTCGTTTTGTGGGGTATAGCAATCAGTTCTGGATTTTTAAACAAAACATCAAAGGAGAACTTGTTGATTATGTGCAGGGCCAGGGAAACGGCGGACAAATAATTCAGTTAGACAGAAAAAATAATCTGGTGTTGGTTGTTACCGCAGGAAATTATAACGAGAGAAATATCAGAAAGAGTTCCTTTAATATCTATCCTGATTTTGTTTATCCGTCTGTTACGAAAGCTGTTACATCAGGTCAGTCGGCAGACATTATTAAGGATTTGACCTATAAAGCTTTTGATGCTGTATTTAAAAAAGATACAGTCACAATCTCGAGCCTGATGGATGAAAACTTCATTTCTATTTATCCAAACAAAATACACAACAAGCAGCAGGAATTAACCGGTATTTTCAACTACATGAGCCAGATGGAAAAAGAAGGTCATGTATTTGATTCTTATACAGTGGATAATTTCCATGTGCAACTTTATGATAATACAGCCGTGGCCATTTATTACTCCAATAGCAAAGGGAAAAACAAAGGAGCACCTTTTGCAAGCAGGATGCAGTGGTACGATGTGTGGGTGAAGCGAAATGGGAAATGGAAATTGGTTGCCTCGCAGGGAACATCAGTCAGCCAATAATTACAAATCAGATGTACAGGGCGTAAATGATTACTAAGAATTTAATAATATAAAATGCTACAGAAAATTATCAACTCACGTCGCAAATTTATTAAGCAGGCGGCAATGGCCGGGTGCATGCTTGCTATGGGATCATGCAGCCAAACAAGCAAATTATGCCGACTGCCAATTGGCTCAGACGCATTAAAAACAACAGAAACTTTAACCATCAGCAACTAAAACAATTATGAAAATTATTTTCTTTATTACATTTATTCTTCCCTTTTTTTTACCTGTAACAACTTTATGCCAGTCCCGGGCATCCTGGCCGGTACGTTCTCAAAATGGCATGGTAACCTCCTCCGATGCTATTGCTTCAAAAGTAGGTGCAGATATTTTAAAGCAAGGGGGAAATGCAGTTGATGCAGCTGTGGCTGTGGCTTTAACGCTTGCAGTTACCTGGCCTGCTGCAGGTAATTTAGGTGGTGGAGGTTTTATGCTGATAAGAAAAGCAGATGGTACAACAACTGTTATTGATTACAGGGAAACAGCTCCTGCTAAGGCAAACAAGAATATGTATGTAGATGAAAAAGGGAATTTAATTTCCAATGCTTCAACTGTTGGTTACGGGGCTATAGGCGTGCCGGGAACCATTGCCGGTCTGGCTCTGGCACTACAAAAATATGGCACCATGAAGTGGCAGGATATTATTGAACCTGCACGCAAACTTGCGGAAGAAGGATTTGTGCCTTCTTATTTTATTTTGGAAAGTATTCAACGAAATAAAGACCTGCTAAAACAATTCCCTGAAAGCCGCCGCATCTTTTTAAAAAACGGTGAAAATTATCACGAGGGAGAAGTGTTTAAGCAACCTGAATTAGCAGGCACATTATTACGATTAAAAAGTATTGGTCCCCGTGAATTTTATGAAGGTAAAACCGCAAAGTTGATTGCTGATGATATGAAGAAGAACAATGGGTTAATAACGCCTGATGATTTAAAAAATTATAAAGCTGTAGAACGCCAGCCTGTGACAGGAACTTACAGGGGGTATGAAATCATAAGCATGCCCCCACCCAGTTCAGGCGGCACACTTCTTATTCAAATGTTGAATGTGTTGGAACAATTTCCTGTTTCAGCAATGGGACAAAACTCTTCTGAAAAATATCATTTACTGATCGAAATCATGCGACGGGCTTATGCAGACAGGGCGGTTTATTTTGGTGACCCTGATTTTGTAAATGTTCCTGTTACAAAGCTGATGTCCAAACAGTATGCAATACAAATAGGAAAATCAATCAGCAAAACGATTTCAACTCCAAGCAGTTCGATAGTAGCCGGAAAATATTTTACCCCGGAACCTCACCATACTACTCACTTTAGCATAGTGGATAAAATGGGAAACGCTGTTTCCAATACGTATACATTAAATGATGAATACGGAAGCGGTGTAACGGTTGCCGGCGCAGGATTTTTGTTGAATAATGAAATGGATGATTTTACTGCTAAAGTTGGGGTAGCCAATAAGTTTGGATTGATACATGGAAATGCAAACGCAATTGCATCAAACAAGCGTCCATTATCATCAATGACGCCTACTATTATCCTAAAGGATGGTAAGCTGTTTTTGGTAATTGGTACAGAAGGTGGATCAACTATCATTACACAAACACTGCAGGTAATCCTTAATATTTTGGATCACGGTATGAATATTCAGGAGGCAGTAAATGCGCCACGCATTCATCACCAGTGGATGCCCGATATGGTTGAGTTTGAGCCTCATGGTCTTTCAAAAGATGTTTTAAATGCATTAAAAAGAAAAGGGCATAAATTAAAAATTGATCCTGATTATTTATACCCCGGTGATGTAGAAGCAATCATGATTGATTTAAAAACAGGTATTAAATTGGGTGCTTCTGATCCGAGAAATCCCAATGCATTAAGTACAGGTTATTAAAGGTTTGGCTTTTTTACTTTAATTTGACAAGCCTCAAAGTCTTGTTCTTGTAATGCCCGCAAGAAATGATAATCAGGGGATTTAAGAAAAAATTCTTATGCCTTACTTTGCTTTTCTGGTGGGATGAAATAATTATGCACGGCTCGGGTATTTAAAAAACACGGCGCATGTGAATAAGCCAATAAAATTAATTTTAATATTCAATTACAAAAAAAACATAAAGTCATGAAACATATCTTAATTAAACTGTTTACTATTTCGTTTTTGATTTTCATTTCGTTCATATTTTTATCAGGTACCAGTAATTTAAAATCTAAAAACATTAAAATGGTTCAAACCTATTGGGAAGAAGTTTGGGGCAAAGGCAACCTGAAGGGTGTTGCAGATTTCTATGATCCTAATGCCAAACACGGAGCAAATTTTACTATCGAAGGATTTCAAAAAGGTGTAACATTTACTAAAGAAGCTTTCCCCGATTTCAAAGCTACTGTTATAGATATTTTTGCTACCGGAGATAAAGTGATCTCTGAAGTAATTTATACAGGTACACATACCGGTAAAAAAATGTTTAAACAGGAAGCTCTAAGTAAAACGGTTAAAGTACCTGGGCTTGATGTTTTTACTTTTAAAAATGGCAAATGTGTCAATCACCAGCATGTTGCAGATCACCTTGAGCTTGTAATGCAAATGGGCCTTAAACTCACACCAACAAAAGACTCTAAAGTTGCAGAACAGGAAATAAAAAAAGCAGGTCAGGATTATTTACACCTTGCTAAAAGATTAAGTTCAGGAAAAACACATGAGGAACTGGTAAAAAGCGGAGATATTGAAGCTTTGAATAAGATTCTTGCAGATGAATATTCCTACACAGATCCTAAAGGAGTAATCTATAACAAAACTGAAGAACTAGATTTTTACAAGAAGAATTCTATTGTTTTAAAATCTTTAGACTTGAAGGACCAGAAGATTTACGTTGATGGGAATACGGCTGTCGAGACCGGGATTATTAGGTTTATATATACAAATGCCGGTAAACCACTTGACTTTACTAAACGCTACACAACCACATGGATTTGGCGTGATGGCAGATGGCAGATATTCGCTGATCATGCATCAGAAGCAAAATATAAAACCAAATAACTAATGAGTACTGAGGTCAAACTGAGGAGGCAAGAAGATATTGATACCGCCGCATCTTCACTAAAAAGGGTTCAAAAACAAAACAAATAAAATTGATAAAGCTTAAGTAAGGAAGCATATTGTAAGGCAGAAATTGCTCCGGAAAACCCGGGCAATTTTTTTAATTGCATTAATTAGTTAATGAATACCAATCCTTCTCACTCACCCGATCTCGGTATTGTTTGTTATGGCACACTAATGCACTTTTGTCAAGGGAAAGAAATATACTCATTTGCATACTTATAAATACAAAAACTAATGAAAAGGGTTCGCAGTTGGTTGAGAGCCT
>JBBJOK010000444.1:0-2590 GCA_037721545.1 Chitinophagaceae bacterium | reverse complement strand
TACCCAATTCTCCTTCACTAAATCCAACTTCCCAAATTTCCATATGTGCATGGGTAAAAGTTAAAGGCTTTTATATGGGACCATGCCGGGGTACATCTATTTTGATGAAAGGAAGTACATATGAAGGCCCACCATCTTACAAATTAAGAATTGATGAAAATCTTTATCCGGGTAACTATAGTTGTTCACCCTCGGGTGGTGATACAGATCATCAATACTTTTATGGACAAGGGCAGGGTGGAGGTTTGGGAGGTGGGGGAAATCAATCGTATGATTATCCCTGGATCATAAAGGACAGGTGGTATAGTGTTGTTTATACATATGATGGAAACACGGCAAAGCTATATGTAGATTGCAAACTTCAGATTTCTATTGATAAACCGGGTCTTGTTTTTTCAAATCCTGATGATCTTTTTATAGGGAAAACCGGCTTATTCTATTATGATTATTGGTTTAACGGGGTGTTGGATGAAATAAGAATTTATGACAGGGCTATAAATCAAACAGAAGTAAGTGGTTATGGCGGCTGCTGTAAGATAGTAAACAGCAAAACAAATAATCCTGCTAACATCTGTGCACCAGGAACGATAAACTTAACAAATGCTCTTGTTACCTCAGGCAGTGATCCAGCGTTGAGTTTTAGCTACTTTACAGATGTGGATGCAACAACTCCTCTTAATAATCCATCCATGGTTAGTGGAAGTGGTACCTACTTTATAAAAGGGACAGGCGTGGGTATTTGCACCACAATTGATTCGGTTAATGTTACAATTTTAAAACCTTCTGCGCCTGTAGCCACATCAATGCAGCCAACATGCACAGTACCTACAGGGGGCATAACGGTATCAGCACCAGCAGCTGGGCCCGGAATTTATTATAGCATTGATCAAACAAATTATACTAATACAATGGGCATTTTTACAGGGTTGATACCTAAAACCTACAACTTAACTATAAAAACTATTGATGGCTGTATATCGCCACCTACTAGCATAGCCATTAGTACACAGCCAGTAACTCCACCAGCCCCTGTTGTTACAGTTGAAAACAATTGTGATGGAACAACAACATTATCAACTGCAGCTGCGGGAATATTGGTATGGAACACTGGTGCAACAAGTCCATCAATTACTGTAAACACAACAGGAAGTTTTTCGGTAACTCAAACCGCAAATGGTTGTACCAGTCTTCCTGGTTCTGAAACTGCGGTGCCAAAACTTATATTGCGAACCACGGCTGCTGCCTCCAGCATGGCTTGCGGACAAACAGCAGGTTCTATTGTTATTTCTGCTAACAACGGCACCTCACCCTACAAGTATAGCATTGATTCAGGAACCACCTACCAATCATCTAATGTATTTACCAATCTTTCACCAGGCAGATATATAGCCAAGGCCCGTGATGCTGACGGTTGTTCAGTTGATTTGCCGGTAATAATAAAACCGGCCAGCCCATTACCTACTCTAAAAATTAATAATCCTAAAATGGTTTGCGCTCCGGCATCCGTTGACCTTACTGAAACTATAATTACTACAGGTTCTGAAAATAGCTTAACGTATACTTACTTTCAGGATTCAACTGCAACATCTCCACTTACCAATGCAAGTGGTGTTAATAAAAGCGGCATTTATTTTATAAAAGGAACAAAACCTGATGGATGCTTCTCTATTCATCCTGTAACAGTCTCCATTTTTTCAAAGGCTCAAAACAGCTTTAAGATCTCTCCTGATAATTCTGTTTGTTACAAAAGTTCCATTCAATTAAATGCTTCCGGAGGAACTTCATATACATGGCAGCCTTCACCTTCTTTAAGTAATCCAAACATTAGTAATCCAATAGCAACACCTACATCCAATATTAGATATTCAGTTACCATAAAGGACAGCACTTGTAACGATTCAACTGTATTAACAACCACACTCACTATTTTACCATTGCCGTTGATCAAGGCATCAAAAACCAATGATGTTGATTGCTCAATCAATACAACACAATTAAATGCAACAGGAGGAAAAAATTATCTCTGGCAAAATGGAAACAGTTTGAATAATATTAATGTCTCAAACCCAATAGCCAAGCCTACGACTACAACATCTTATGTTGTAAAAGGATCTGATAATAATGGATGTATAAATTCAGATACGGTTACGGTAAAAGTAAACTATAATAATAAAAGCAGAAATCTAATGCCAACTGTTTTTACACCTAATGGCGATGGGTTAAATGATTGCTTTGGATTAAAATTTTGGGGAACAGTTACCAAGTTGGATTTCAGTATTTATAACCGTTTTGGGCAAAAGATTTTTTCTACAAATGACGCTGCTAAATGTTGGGATGGAACTTTTAAAGGGGTACCGCAGAATATAGGAGTGTATGTTTATGTAATAAAAGCAATCACTAATTGCGGAGAAATTAACAAAAAAGGCACATTTACTTTAATAAAATAAATCAATATGTGAAACGTAAAACGTGAGAACACACCATTTCAAGTCTTACGTTTACAATCCTTACAACTTATCACTTAAAATTCACTTAGGTATAATACTGAAAAATAGTTGGTAAAAACGGCTGTACTCATTTACAGTATTGA
>JBBJOK010000443.1:0-2591 GCA_037721545.1 Chitinophagaceae bacterium | reverse complement strand
AATAAAATAAAAACCTCAACAAACATTGCTGAGGCTTAGTACCCGGGAACGGAGTTCTTCAGGATCAACGGTTTGCTCCTTAAAAGCAGAATTGGAAAAACAAAGTGCGGAAGAAGATGAATTAAATTAGAAAATCCGTCAAAATCTCTCTAAAATAATTCCTGCAGAAAGTAAACTATAAAAATATTAAGTTTACATTTACGGCTTAAAGTAAATTATAAAAAGTATTAAGTTTACTTAGCAATTATTTCATTAAATAAAGAAAAGGTTGTACCATAATACGTAGGTAATTTTCTCAGATTGTCCCCTAATCTCCCCTTCCAAATAAAAAAGTTCTGAAAGTTAATACTGACAAGACATTTATAAATTGTTTGTACCTGGGAACAGAGTTGAACCGTCACTTGCATTACTGCAAATCCCGATATCAATCGGGACGTATCTGGCTTTTTATTTCTCTTTCCCTTGCAGAAGCAAAAGCTCATGAAATAAAAGTTCCTGGATAAACAAGTTCCCAAGGCACATAAAATGGATTAAATGTTTGATTTGCAAATGTTATTGTTGTATCAAGGCTTAAATCTTAAAGTCATTATTAAAATATTCTAGTAAAGTAGGCATCTTAATTAAATAGTATAATCAATCATAGTTTATACAAAATTTGCTACTATGTTTAAAAACTAATTTGCTAAATGTTGTTCAAGTCTATCTTGTATTATTTTTAGTGGCGATGCTATCGCATTAACATATTGGAAATTTCCATTCATATTATTATTAATTGAAAGTTGAATTGCACAAGCTTCACTTTGTATAGCGTTTACTTTGAAAATATCGTTTTCTTCATCATAGAATACATAAGGCGCTCCAGATGAACCAAATCTAAAATATCCTTTTATCAGATATCTCATCCCTTCAAATGTATAATTACCCCCAATTCTGTCTTGGAAAGTCCCGATGTGATCCAAAAATCCATCAATTCGAGCTTTATTGATTAATCTTCCGGCTTCACTATTTGGAGGACTTTGAATACAATAAAAATTTTTTTAGTTATCGTCTAATATCGTGAAATCTGGTACTATAACTGGTAGACTATTAATAATATCTTGATGAGTATTAATAATCCTATATAAACTCATATCTTCTTTATAGAAAGCTTCAACTAATTCAACTTCTACTAAAAATGTATGCTTATTAATTCCAGGTTCAGGGAAATAAGTACCAGCATTGAAATGAGCAGTTAGAGCTAAATCATTATAGAATTGATTTTCTGTAAATTGAATAATTAAATAAGGTTTGCAAATATCTCTTTGCATTAGAGTTAGCCAACGAGTATCAAAATTTATCTGTTTAAGTAAATCTATTATTGCCTGAACATCATTTTGATCAACAATATTTACATATCTTTTATTCGTTGTGGGGTCAAGAGGATAACAACGTTCAAACAATGTTATCTGTACGGGGGTTAAATGTGGTAGAATATCTGCTGTATAAAAACCTTGTGGAATTGATTTTAAAATTTGTGCCTCCATTTTAAGATTATGTGCAACTGATAATATTAATCCTTGTCCAATATGAAATGCACATATATTATTATCAAAGTGCCTTCTCGCAGGTTCGTTCATGTTATGGATAAACATAATCCTAAATAAAGGTGATGTTTGTTCATCAATTAATTCAATTGCTTTTGTGCTCATTAGAAATCTCGCTTTAGTCATAAATTTAAGTGCTTTTTATTTAGTTCATATTGTGTTACTATTATTAAAATATTAGACAAAATAATTATTGAAAACTAAATAACTATTCTTGTCGCCTATACTGTCCCCTAAAAATTAAAAAACCTTGAAAGCTGATGCTGACAAGGTTTATAAAATAATACAGTACCCGGGAACGGAGTTGAACCGTCACTTGCATTACTGCAAATCCCGATATTAATCGGGACGTATCTACCATTATTTTATTTTGCGCTAATTAAAAACTCAATATACTTTTACTTTTCTGGCTTTTTATTTCTCTTTCCCTTGCAGAAGCAAAAGCTCTTGAAATAAAAGTTTCTGGATAAACAAGTTTCCAAGGCACATAAAATTTGGTGGATGGCACCCCATTGTTGTTATGCCTTGTTAATCTTAATGTCAAATCTTCACAATGACCAATATAATATCGATCATATGCTTTTGAATATAAGATATAGACGAAATACATAAAATAAAAACCTCAACAACTCTGCTGAGGCTTAGTACCCGGGAACGGAGTTGAACCGTCACTTGCATTACTGCAAACAGGATTTTAAGTCCTGCGTGTCTACCAGTTCCACCACCCGGGTGACACATTAAAAAAATGCCCGCCTTTAGCGGGACCTGAGCGGAAGACCGGGCTCGAACCGGCCACCCCGACCTTGGCAAGGTCGTGCTCTACCAAATGAGCTACTTCCGCAAAATTTATATAAGAACTTTCTCCAATCTTAATTAAAAAAGCTAACTGAGTGCTTAACTTAAGTACTAAAAATGGAGGGCAAAAATAACCAATGCTAATTTAGATGCAAAATTTTATTTGTACTTGGGATTATACAAAGTATTTTCCGGAACAATAACTTCAGGTTG
>JBBJOK010000079.1:4102-10661 GCA_037721545.1 Chitinophagaceae bacterium | reverse complement strand
TGTGGGTAACAGAAGCATTGCCTATGCCTGTAGTTGCATTACTCCCCTTGATACTTTTCCCTTTATTTAATATTGCACCTATTGATGCCACTGCGGCATCGTATGCCAATCCTGTTATCTTTTTATTTATGGGAGGGTTTATGTTAGGGCTTGCAATTCAAAAATGCAATCTTCACCGGCGCATTGCATTAAATATTGTTCGGCTAACCGGCACAAGTGGAGACCGGATTATCCTTGGATTTATTATTGCTACCGGGCTGATAAGCATGTGGTTGAGTAATACCGCTACTACTATGATGATGTTCCCGATAGCCCTTTCGGTTATTAGTGTATTAAAAGAAAATCACCCGGATCAAAAAGGTGCCACTAACTTTTCATTATCAGTGATGATTGCTATTGCACTGGCATCCAATTTCGGCGGAATAGCTACGATCATTGGTACTCCTCCCAATGTTGCATATGCAGCTTTTATCAAGAAGAAATATGATTATGCCATTTCTTTTTCTGATTGGATGATCACCTGTATGCCTCTTGCTATATTATTGCTCACGTGTCTTTACCTGGTAATGGTAAAGTGGTTGTATCCTAATAAAATGAAAGCAGATATATCTGCAACAACATTTATCCAAAATGAAGTAGCAGGGTTAGGTAAATATTCAATAGCCGAAAAAAGAGTATTGATCATCTTTATCTGCACCGCAGCTTTATGGATCACAAAAGATCTCATCAATAAATTCAGTGGGATAAAATTGGATGATAATATGATTGCTCTTATAGGCGCTGTGGCTTTATTTATCACTCCTTCCGGCAATAAAAATGAGTCGTTACTTCACTGGAGGGATACAAAAGAAATGGCATGGGGTATTTTATTATTATTTGGCGGCGGTATTGCACTGGCAACAGCCCTGGAGAAAGCAGGGTTGATACAGCAGTTAGGGCAATGGTTTTCTCAATTCGGTTTTAGCCTGCTCATGCTCATCTTTCTTGTCACCCTCATTTCTCTTTTTATAAGTGAATTAATGAGCAATGTGGCACAGGTTATTGTTTTTGCACCGGTGGTGAGCAGCCTTGCCGAAGCATCAAATATACATCCGCTTTTACTGGGCATACCAATGACTTTAGCTGCCAGCTGCGCCAGTATGCTGCCAATGGGTACACCACCCAATGCTATTGCTTTTTCCAGCGGTTATATAAAACTAAAGCATATGACAAGAGTAGGATTTGTTATGAACATCATCTCTGTGCTGCTCATAACACTCTTTTGCTGGTTGCTATTACCGCTGGTATTTGATGTGAAGTGAAAAATGTTTTTTGCTCCCCTCGTTGTGTACCCTGCTGAGCTGTTGATTGCTCTTCCCGAAAAAAGTTAGTGGCATGTTTACAACTACTGATTAATATTTTTCAGCCATACTTTTGCAGCTTCTATATCAGTAAAAAACTGGGTGGTGATATTACCCACCATTACATCTAAACTTTTATGGGCCGCCAGCTTACTAAATGTGCTGGGGGAATATATCCAGGCAAAGAATTGCAACCCGGCTTTCTGCATTGCAGGGAACCAAACAGACCCTCCCCAATCTGCAGCCTCTGACCAATTGCCCAATACATGTGTATTATCGTTTAAAACTTTTGAACAATTATTTTTCTGTAAAAGATCAAGCATTATTAAACATCCTTTCTGTACTGATTCCAGGTTTTGAAATCCGATCCAGTCCACATCAAGCCACCTCATTTCATTATTATACTTAATTGTTATTTGCGGATCTGAATAATATGTTTGGTTATCGGTTTTAATATTGTCTTGGCTCTCATCATGCGCCAGCGGATGAAGAAAATAAAATATTGAACCTTTTCCCAATTCGCTTTCTATCCAAAAACTGCCCTCGTGTGCTTTTATTATTTCTGATGATATGTACAAGCCTAATCCTAAGCCCTGAAATTTCATTTCGGTGTTATTAACCCGGTAAAACCTGTCGAATATTTTACTAAGGTTCTCCTTTTCAATACCAATTCCAAAATCCTGTATGGATACTACTATATTATTAGATTGTATACTTGAATTAATAATTACTTTATCTGCATTGGGTGAGTATTTTATTGCATTACTCAAAAAATTAGTGAACACCTGTTCAAGCCTCAACCTGTCTCCGTTATATTCTATGGCCTCATTATTTTCAATAATTATTTCATGCTTTGGCGATGTTAGCTGAACACTGGAAACACTTTCTTCAACAAGCATTTTAAAATTAAAATCGTGTTTATCTAATTTAAAATGCTCGCCGGCAATATTGGAAACATTTAAGAAATCTCCTATTAACTTGGTTAATTTATTTATCTGTGAGTCCATTTTTGTAACCATACCCGCCAGCTCAGTATTGCCTTCTTTCTCAAACCTCAGTTGTAAAAGCTGGGCATATCCTTTAAGGGTAGTAACAGGTGTTTTTAATTCATGCGAAGCCATGCTTATAAATTCATCTTTCTTCTGCTCATTGCCTTTATGAACTTCAATATCGGTATTGGTGCCAAACCACCTTACCTGTTTATTATTATTTATAAAACTACTTGCCCTGCCCAGGTGCCACCTGTAAGAATCATCTTTGCCTTTTAATCTAAATTCAACCTGGTAAGGAGTTAGATCCTGCACACATTTTAACCACGATTTAATTACGCCATCAATATCGTTGGGATGAATAACGCTCTGCCAACCTGCCCCCACTATTTCTGCTTCGGGTTTGCCAAAATAATTTGTGGTAATAAGATTAACATAATCAAGCTCCCCTTTTTCATTTGCTGTCCAAACCTGTTGTGGCATCAAATCCGCCAGTTGGCGAAACCCTGTTTCACTCTCCTGTAATGCTTCTTCAGTTTTTTTATGCTCATCAATGTTGGTGGAAGTACCTATCCATTTTATTATTTCTCCTTGATGGTTTTTTACCGGCACTGTTTTAAACATAAACCATAAATATTCTCCATATAAATCTTTTATCCGGTATTCACCTTCAAATTCACATTGACTATTAAATGCTTTGCTCCATGCCTCGGTAATTTTCTCATAATCTTCAGGATAAAAAACTTTCTTCCACCCACCGGCATTAACTTCTTCAAGGGTAAGGTTTGCCCATTCTATCCATTGCTTATTTATATATGATATTCTACCATCCGGCTCAATCTCCCAAACCATATGTGGCAAAGCATCTGTAATTTGCCTGAACCTTTGTTCACCTTCGTTTACCATTCTTAATAAATTTTTGTAGATGATGGGTTTATATTACAAACAGTTTATCGTTAATTAAAATAATACACAATTTACTTTTAAAAAATATTGATGCATCTAAATTAAAATAAAAAAGGATACCCCAAAATGGAAAAACTTTTACAAGTGGTTTTGTAACATTTATTAATTGTTTGATCTTCCCGAAACAAGGTGGTAACAAGTAGTGACCAGCAACCGAAGCCAGTCAACAGTATAGGCACTCCATAAGTTTTGTATTTTCATTTATGCCCTTAATAACTTTTTGAACACCAAACTCAATTTTTTACCTCAACCAATGACGCTTAAACGAAAAATATATGATCATTACACACAGGTGGTAAATGATAAACTACGTTTATTGCAGCAGGTTTTGGCAGATTTAAAAGAAAGTGGCAGCAACGAAACAAAAAGTACCGCAGGGGATAAGCATGAAACTGCATTGGCAATGCTGCAGATTGAGCAGGCGAATGTTGGTGCACAATTGCAGGACGTGCTGGAGAAAAAAGCTGCGTTAGAAAAAATAGATCCTGCTTTATTATCTTCGAAAATTGTAAACGGCAGCCTTGTAAAAACTGATAAAGGTTATTTATTTATAAGCATGGCATTGGGTAAAGCAACAATAGACGGTAATTCTGTTATTGCGCTATCACCCCAATCTCCGTTAGGGCAAAAACTATTGGGTTTATCTACCGGTGATGTTGCAGCCATCAACAATAATAAATATGTGATAGAAGCAATTGAATAATATTTCCCTTAATTGAAAGGGCGAATATCCAGAAGAGAAATTCAAAAAATCACAACATTGTTGAGCAATACTTGCAAAACACTGCATCACTATCATGGCCTTCTTTCGCACAGCCCGGGCAGGTTTCATGTTTTTCGTTTTTATTTCTTACCGCCAGCGCCATTTCCGTTGTTACAATGCCGGTGGGTACCGCAATAATGCCATAGCCAATAAACATCATAAACGAAGCAATAAATTTTCCTAAGGGGGTTACAGGTGAAATATCACCATAGCCAACAGTAGTAATGGTTACAATGGCCCAGTAAATACTTTCCGGGATGCTTGTAAAACCATTTTCTCTTCCCTCTACCAGGTACATTACAGAGCCCAGGATAATTACAAGGCTTAGTACTACCAGCATAAAAATGGAAATCTTTTTTAAGCTGCTTGCCAAGGCAACTTTTAAAAATTCCATCTCCGTTAAAAAATGTGTAAGCTTAAATATGCGGAAGATGCGTAAAAGCCTTAATGCCCGAAGCACTAATAAAGATTGTGCACCAACAAAAAATATACTAAGGTAACCAGGTAAGATAGCCAGCAAGTCTACAATCCCTAAAAATGAAAATACATATCGCATCGGTTTATTGATGCTTATCAAACGGAGAATATATTCCAGCGTAAACAATATGGTGAATACCCACTCTATTTTATAAAAAAGATCGCCGTATGCTATGTGATAACTTTCAATACTATCGAGCATCACAATTACAATGCTGCCTACAATTAACAACAAAAGGCCTATATCAAAAGCTTTACCTGCTTTGGTATTAGATTCGTAAATAGTATTATGGAGTTGCGTTCGCCACGGTATGGTTTTACCTTTTGCCATTAAAGTAAAATTAGTAATTAATATTCCGGTAAAACTCTCCGTCCGTGTTTTTGTTAATCATCAAAGCCTTTCTGTGGTGTTGCCGAGGTAAGTTCGCGACAAGTATTGACAAAAATGGCGAAGGAATAATTTCGCACTTCATATATTCTTAATTGTAATTTTACAAAATGAAGATTTCCATTTCATTAATTTTTATTGCAACGCTGTTTTCTTTTGGAACATGTAAAACTCCAACACAAAATCAGAAACCTAAAATAAATAAAGATTCCACGTACACATTTGGTAACCGTTCATCAGATGGCATAGGAAAATATTATTTCGGTAGAGAAATATCTTTTATAATGGGTGCAGAAGGTGCGGAATGGCTTGAAAGAAATAACCGCCAACAAGAAGAAAATACTAAGCTGGCTATTGAAAAAATGCAACTGTCGCCAAAATCGGTTGTGGCAGATATTGGAGCCGGCACGGGATATTATACGTTTGCCATTGCCCGCAAAATTCCTGATGGAAAAGTGTATGCGGTGGATATACAGGATGAAATGATAAAATATTGAAATGACAAAAAAACATCAACAGGTTTTACAAATGTAGAAGTGGTAAAGGGTTCATCACAATCACCTAACCTTCCTCAAAATTCTATTGACCTGGCTTTTATGGTAGATGTATATCATGAACTGGAATACCCTCATGAAATGTTACAAGCAATAAAAAAATGCCTTAAGGGCGATGGGAAGATATTATTGCTTGAGTACAGGGCAGAAGACCCTTCTATTGCAATAAAGCCTCATCATAAAATGACCATGATGCAAGCCAATAAAGAAATGTTGGCTAATGGATTTAAACTAATATTTAAGGGAGACTTTTTGCCTATACAACATTTTTTATTGTACCAGAAAAATCAATAGCCGTGTCTTAGTTTTTATTTGTTTCCAGCAAACCTATTGCTTCTGCATTGCCTTGTTGAGCAGCCAAATCCAGAACAGTTAAACCACGGTTATCAACCAACCTTTTATCTGCGCCATGTGCCAATAACAATTTCACAAGTTCGTTACGCCCAAACATAGCAGCAAACATAAGCGCTGTGCCACCGTTGCCATGTTGCATATCTATATGAGCTCCATTTTTAATTAATAGTTCGGCAATGTTGGCATATCCTTTAAATGCGACCCCCATTAAAGCTGTATTGCCACCAAGGTCCTGGGCGTTTATGTCTGCACCAGCTTGCAACAATAATTTTGCTGCTGCGTATTGATTATTGTAACAGGCAATAATAAGAGGGGTATAACCTTTCTCATCCGTGGCATTTACGTTTGCCTTTTTATTAAAAAGTTCCTGCAGCACCTCTGTCTCGCCCAGCCTTGCAGCATGAATAATTACTTTATCCAGGTTTTCCATTTGCAATTAAATTATTGTGTGAATCAATCATTTTAATAAAAACAACTTCATAAATTATATTTAACCATTAATATAAAGCTCTTCCACTTTTTTGCGTGCCCACGGTGTTTTACGTAAAAAGGTAAGGCTTGATTTTATACTGGGATTATCTCTGAAACAATTAATGCGGATGATATTTCCCAGTTCCTCCCAACCATACATATCTACTAAATGTGTGACGATCATTTCAAGTGTTTTGCCATGGAGTGGATCGTTTGATTGTGGTGGGTTTATCACTTATAACACTGTTTTATATATG
>JBBJOK010000079.1:0-4002 GCA_037721545.1 Chitinophagaceae bacterium | reverse complement strand
AGCATAATGGTGTTATTCGGGGTATGATTTTGGCTACTTGCTTTTAAAAAATAAACACTATGAATCAAAAAAACAAAAAACAATTTGGTGTATGGATGGATACACATCACGCCACAATTGTGGGGAAATTAGATGCTGAAGCAAAAAATTTCAGTGTACTCGGTCATGCAGAAAATGCGGGACCAGGATTTAACTCAAGTGAGAAAACTGCAAACAATGATGAAATAAGATTGAAGCACAAATTCTATAATCAAATACTTTCTCACATGCAAAATGCTGAGGAAGTTCATATTACCGGCACCGGTACAAGCCAGGAGCAGCTTATGCATTATATGGAAGATACACCACAATTTAAAAAAACCGTTACAACCGAATGCACTTCAAATAAAATGAGCGATGAAAGGCTTACTGAATTTATTGCCGAAAAATTTAATTAAAGGAATTTTCATATTCTAAGCCATGAAAGTAGTTGGCCTAAATACGGTATCTATCATTCCCTTTTCAAACATGATTTTAGCTGAAATAAATTGTCCATCATTTCGTATTTAGGCACATCCTTTGCGTTACAATTCTCGTACATATACATATAACAACCAATGCCTTTGAAAAAATTTTATAGCTCACCTACATACCTCAAAAATGACAACTTTTTACACCGCTTATTCAAAAACCGTTAATGGTACTACCTTTTATTTTGTAAAAAATTATCAAACCTTTCCGGAGTTTCAAAATGTTGCTCCTATTCTTGAAACATTTGGCATGCATACCAGCTTTAAGCAGGCTTGTAAGATTGCATTGATCTTTGACGTGGAGATTCAACAGAAATTACAAAATGATCTTGGGGAAAGTACTGTCTCTTCAGAAACTACTTCTTATCCTGCTGAGATTTACAAATTACAGAGAAAACTATCTAGTTTGCCCTCTATTTTTAGATTGATAGGCATTAGATAAAAACTTTTAGGAGATAGTAAAATCAGTGATTAAGGTTGTCAGGATCGCTTTTGCACTTGTTTTAATTTTAAGTGACGCCTTATAACTTTAAATCTACTCTCTTACCGGTTTTAATAGACAAATAAATTGCATCAATAATTTTTAAATCTTTCAAGCCTTCTTCTCCATCCACCGGAACAACAGGTTGTTTATTTTCTAAAATTATACCTGTCATTTCTTCCATCTGCAGTGTTTGATGTGTAACATGTGCTTGCGTTAACTCACCTTTATTTGTTCGCCCCTTAATTGGGCCATAACCGGTTGCCGGTTGCAATTCTGCAAAATCTTTTTCTCCATTTAAAAAAAACCTATCAAGATTATTCATATTATACGTTGATAAACAGGAGGCGACAGCTCCGCTCGGAAATCCTAATTGAAATTGTATGGTTTCATCAATCCCTTCTTTAAATCTTTCGTAGTCAGTTTTTGTTTCTTGTGCACTTACCCATACCGGTTCTTCTCCCACCATATAACGTGAGCCATTTACAGCGTAAATACCAATGTCCATCATTGATCCACCACCGGAAAGTGATTTATTTAATCGCCATTGAGTAGGATCACCTATTCTAAACCCTGCCAATCCCTGGAAAAATAAAATTTTTCCCAACTCACCAGTTTTTCTCATACGGATAATTTCCAATGTTTTCGGCTCAAAATGCATACGATACCCGACCAATAATTTAACCCTGGCTTTTTTACAGGCCTCAATCATTTCCTCGCCTTGCCTTGCATTTATAGCCATTGGCTTTTCGCAAATAACATGCTTGCCTGCTTTTGCTACACGAATTGCCTGGTTGTGATGTTGTGCATTGGGTGTTATAATATAAACCGCATCAATATCAGGATTATTTTTAATGCCATCAAAGTTTTCGTAGTTATAACAGTTTTTCTGAGGCAGGTTGTATTTGGTTTGCCAATTTTTTATTTTAGAAGGTGTTCCACTTATTACCCCTACTAATTTTGCTTTTGAACAGGCTTGCATTGCCTCCGCTACCCGTGTGCCATAGCTGCCTAAGCCCATAATGGCAACTCGTAATACAGGGCCATTATAATTAGATGTATTAAAAACATTACATGCTTCCAATGTTTGAGGCAATAGTGGCAAAGCTATTAGTGGTGCAAGCTTCTGTAAAAAATCACGACGTGAGTTCATAGTAAAAAATTTATGTCAAGATAAGCTAAGCACGGTAATTTTTATTACCTAATAAAAATTTTCTCTTTAGGGCAACTTTAAATATCAGGCATGAACAGTTTCAATATAAAAAATAATTAGGTGCATATTCGAGGTACGGTTTTGGATAGTGAGTTGATAAATAAATTTTATGTCTCAAAAGAACAAAAAACAATTTGGTGTATGGATGGATAATCATCAGGCAACTATAGTAGGCCAATTAAATGAAGCATCAGCCTTTAGTGTGCTCGGGCATGCTAAAAATGCCGGGGCTCAAAGCAACTCGAATGAAAAAACTGCCCAAAATGATGCAAAAACGTTACAGGCAAAGTTTTTTAAAGAAATAACCACTTATATGCAAAATGCAGAAGAAGTGCATGTAACGGGTACGGGTACTGCCCAGGAACAATTTATAAATTATCTGGCAGAAACTCCTCAATTTAAAAATACCACTACCAATGAAAGCACCTCAAATAAAATGAGCGATGAAAAACTGGTTGAATATATGGATGGAAAATTCAACTAACAGTTGGTTTTAAAAATAAAATAGCTGCCATAATCTATAGCAGCTATTTTTATTTGTAGTTTATTAAAGTTATTTAGCGAATCCTTTTATTAAATCCAGCAACCCACCTCCATTTCTTTGTTGTTGTTGTTGTGCTCCCCCTGCAAGATTTTTAATAATATCCATAATGCCGCCGCCACTTTCATTTTGTTGAGCCCCACCATCCCCTGTTAATTGCTTTAGCAAATCACCAATACCGCCTCCTGATGTTTGACCATCTTGATTATTACCACTGGTACTTCCGGTAATGGAACCCAATAATTTTTCAAGTGAAAAACCTGAATCGTTAGGATCATTTGTTTTATTTATAAGGCTCCCTAATATATTCGGGATCAGGCTGCCGGATAAATTATTTGCCTGGCTGTTATTCAATCCAAATTTATTCATAAGCTTGCCGGCAAAGTGTCCCATCATCATAGATACAATTGGGTTGCTTAGCAAACCTTTTTTATTACTACCTCCGGCTCCAAATAAAGATAGCAAGCTCTGCACCCCGCCACCGGCTACAACATTACGGAGGCCCGATGCGACTGTATTAGTAGCTTCAGCCACAACAGCATCATTCTGTTCATTTGGTATATCAGGATTATCAATCACTGATTCCTTTGCATTTCCCTTTACGAGATCAAATAATTCTTTTAACATGGTGTATTTTTTTTAGATAAATGTTTGAACTTATGAATATATGATATTTTATGAAGATGAAATGGATTCATAAATAAATCACCAGATAAAAAGTTAGCATTTTGGCTTCGTTTTTCTACAACACTAAATATTTATTAATTTACAAGAATAATCAAAATAGTTACGCATGAAATACTTAGTTTTTATCTTATTGCTTGGTGTATCCACTAAGGCTGCTGCACAAACACATACGTTGCAAAAATTATGGGAGACAGATACAATTGTTGCAATTCCTGAATCTGTTCTTCACGATTTTAAGAAAAAAATGCTCTACATTTCCTTAATTGATGGTGGCCCCTGGGCCGCAGATGGTAAAGGGGGTATAGCTAAATTAGGCCCTAATGGCAAAAGCTATGATTCTACCTGGATAACTGGTTTACATGCACCAAAAGGTATGGCTATCGTTGGCAAAAACCTTTATGTTGCTGATATTGAAAATGTGGCAGTAATTGATAAGCGCAAAGGAAAAATTAAAAAGAAAATTGCTATTAGTGGTGCTCAGGGCCTAAATGATATTACAGCAACCGATAAGGGGATAATATATGTTTCTGATTCGAGGACCGGTAAAATATGGAGAATTGAAAATGATATC
>JBBJOK010000442.1:0-2593 GCA_037721545.1 Chitinophagaceae bacterium | reverse complement strand
TATTTTACACACCCGAACAACTTGGAGAACTGCCTCTGAAATCATTTTTTGTGCAACGCTTTTTGTGAAAAAACTGTTTTCAAAACAATTCACTCCTAACTTATAGATACTTGGGGCTATATCCTCGTTTGTAAAATAACCAACTGAATTTTTATCAGAAATCTTTGTATTGAGACTATTGTCTATGAAATCATTTTTTCTTATGACTTCAGCAGAATGAAAGAAGTAATTCTGAACAACATCAATTATAAAATATGCCAATGCCAAAATTGCCATCACTCGACTAATTACATTGGCAAAAGAATCCTTGTTTCCGAGGTAAAGTTTATTAATTACAAAAGTACCGACAACCAGCAAAGCTGATATATAAAGAATGCCAGTTCCAACACCATCAATTTTTTTTATCAATTTATAATTTATACTATGCGGTATTACTCTACTCATCGTTTATAATTTTAACGGCATCATGTGATGCTTCAGGGCCAAGCCAGATGTTGCTGTTTTGCAGCCACATCTCGTAAAAATATATCCAGCTTGCAGTCCAAGGCACAATAACTTTAGCAATGAGTTTGTTAGCCTCCCAGCTATAATGTGAAGGTTTAAACAAGCAGATGCTATTCGTAGCATGATAAAAATGGGGTGGATTTTCAACGAGCTTCGGCTTTATGATTTTTACAATAGGCGTTCTGCAGCCACGGTAATGAATTGTCACATCGTAAACGGGTAAAGTTCTTCTCGGTTGTATACTACCAGTAAAAAGCAATTCCTCTGTTTCAAGAGTTTTACACTTGAAAGCCGGAAAAAAACGTTTCATTGCTTCAATTTGTAAGCTATTATTTGCGGTTGGTCTGTGAATTCTCATTACCATAAAATCCCTTTGAAGCGGCAGCTGTAATTCCAATATTCATTGAAATTGCCCCGGACGCAGCAACTTTCAAAGTTCCTTCGCTCAAAGCTTTGTTGAAGTTTTTGGCTTCTTCTTCATCAAGTGTAGGGAAGTCAATACCAAATACTTGTTTCCATAAGACAATCGCATCATCTTCATTACCGTCTTCGTACTCCTCTTTGGCTTTTGAAAGAGTTTTTAGTGCAGTGTTATGACGCGTTACAGCTTTGTCTAAAGCATCCTGACTTTTAAACTTGCCTATATCAAACCGAGATTCAGAATTTTCAAACCAATGCAGAATTCCGTCATATAAATTTTTAACTTCCCGCCATTGAAAAAGAGAAATCGCAATTTCTTCAATGTGAAATGATGGAACATATTTATCGTTTATAACATTCCATTTCTTAATGCAATGAATAGTCGGTTTTACAAGATACTTTCTTGTTTTGTTTATTTCATTAAGTTGTGCCGATAATACCTTTGGTTCTGAAATTGTCCACCCCGATAAGTCGTAGGTTGGAATATAATATAAGTCATCTGAGGCCTGGAAACTTGGCAAAATATCGAAATTAATTTTGCTAAGCTCCAGCGTAATGCAAGGAACGTCTCTTGTTAATTTGCCTTCATAATCGAGAATTTCGCTTAGATATTTTTTCATCTTTTGCAAGATGCTCTTAGGGTCTGGAAGCATGCCGTTTTCAAAATGCTTTTCAGGGTCAAGTACTGCAAAAACATCTACATCGTCCAAAGGACGAATAATTGTATCTCGCTCGTATGAGCCATTCACAAAAACATCTGTCACATGTAAACCATCCTTTTCAGGGTTTAGCAAATTATCTCTCAGATAAGTAATAGATGAATCAATCGTTTTCTCTTGCCGGTCAGTTACTTGAATTTTCTCACTAAATTTTTGAATCGCTTGTAATAGGGTCATGATTTATAATTTAAAATTTTCATTGGTGTGACAATAATGCCAAACCCACTTATCCGTCATTTTATCGTTAAGTGCAAAAGGCAACTATCAATCACATCCGTTCTAACACAGATACCAAAAATAAACTAATTATTTTAGTATTCCGTACCGATCCTAAACCTTAAATATTCTCATAAAGCCTATTTACAATTTATTGTTATAGTATGTTCATCGGTATTTAAACCCTACACACCCGAGCTATAGCCTTGAATTAGTGGAAATTTTTGAAGGCAAGATACTTTTCACGTTTTCGGATGCACATTTTAAAAACTTCGTCAATGGCATAGGGAATTCTTTTCTGTATTTGTCTATCTTTTCAAAAGGTATAACATCTTGTATCATGACTGATACAAGATGAAGGGTCGCGAAAGCTTGCTAAGAAAAATTCAAACATCCCCCATAGCATCCCCTAAAAATAAAAACCCCCACCAAACATAAGCCTGATAAGGGTTTGAGATTTTACTTGTGCCCAGGACTGGATTCGAACTTCAACAATTGCATCTTATGTTTATTGATTAGTTTTGAATCAGTTCTTTACAGACCGGTGTAATCTCAGAGACATTTTGAGAAGTTAAGAGATTTTGGACGGGCATTTTTGGCGGCTACGTTGATATAATCAACAGATAATCAATAAGATATAATTCTTTTGCTTGATGGTATTTGGACACCGGTTCGATTCCGGTCACCTCCACATTACCGGACAGCTCCAAATTTTTGAAGAGTTGTCCGGTTTT
>JBBJOK010000078.1:5913-10669 GCA_037721545.1 Chitinophagaceae bacterium | reverse complement strand
GATCATGGTGAGTATACCTGGTGATACTTTGAACATTGATGTATCAACTTCCAAAGCATTTATCTTTTCACTACCCTTTTTATCTAACAAACTTATTATCACCATTAATAGTACGGTTAAAAAGAATACCCAACCCATACTTATTAGGAAAGGGATTTCGTAAACTCCCTGTGCATTCATGAATGAAGTGTATAAAGGTGTTTCGGGGAACCATCCAGGTAAAAATTTATCAAATAAAATCATCAAAGCAACGCCCCCTATTATTCCCGCAATAGCCGCTGTAGCAGTGGCACGCTTCCAAAAAAATCCAAGTAAAAAAACAGCAAAAATAGCCGGAGAAATATAGCCTGTATATTTTTGAATAAATAAAAATCCTCCCTCACCTCCTATGCCCAGAGAATCTTTCCAGTTAACAACAATTGCCAAAATAAGCGAAACGATTACTGCAGCCCTGCCGATTAATACCATTCGATTATCAGGAGCATTTTTACTGATATATTTTTTATAAATATCAAGGGTAAATATGGTAGAGATACTATTGGCTTTACCTGCTAAAGATGCCACGATAGCCGCCGTTAATGCAGCCATAGATAAGCCTTTTAAACCAGTAGGCAAAAAAGTAAGAATTGCGGAATATGCATTGTCATTTCTAAATTCGCCATTTGTCAACATTTCGTTTTGCAGCCCGCCGTTTTTATAAAGAACATATGCTGCAATCCCGGGAAGCACAACTATCAATGGCATCATCAACTTTAAGAAAGCAGCAAACAAAATACCCTTTCTGGCAGTAGCCAGATCAGCCCCCAAAGCACGTTGCGTAATATATTGATTACATCCCCAGTAATTTAAATTGGCCACCCACATACCTGCAATAAGCATAGCAACACCGGGCAGATCAACATAGTTGGAGACTTGTTCTTTAGTTGATGTAGCAGTAGGCTTATCAAATATCATTTTAAAATGATCAGGGGCTTTTTCCAGCAATCCATTAAAGCCTGCCAGCACATCTTTTCCATAACCGAGTTTTTCTGATACAAGCGTTAGTGCAATATAGCTGGTAACCAAACCTCCAATAATCAATACAACAACCTGTATCACATCTGTATAACCAATCACTTTCATGCCCCCTAATGTAATTATCAACGCAAAAAAAGCGAGGCCCATCATAATTAAATGAAAATTATTTCCGCCTGCTAAATTGTTTATAGCCAGTGTACCTAAGTATAATATTGAGGTTAGGTTAACTGTTATGTAAAGGAATAACCAGAATATTGCCATGATCAAAGCAACCGTTTCATTATATCTGGTTTTTAAAAATTGGGGCATTGTAAATATGCGGTTCTTTAAATAGATAGGCATAAAAAACACAGCCACAATAACTAACGATGCAGCAGCTAACCACTCATACGCGGCAATAGCAAGTCCTAATTTAAAACCACTACCCGACATACCTATGAACTGTTCTGCAGAAATGTTTGATGCAATTAAAGAAGCGCCAATAGCCCACCACGTAAGCGACCCTTCTGCAAGGAAAAAATCTGTTGAGGTTTCCTTTATTTTTTTCTTTCTTCTGTAAATCCATATACCATAAGAAGCCACAATGATAAAATAGATCACAAAAACAATTATGTCGGCTGTTTTAAGCATACTAAGTATTGAGTGGATGAGTTAGTTTGAATAGCTATGATTGTAATTAATTTTTTATTTATTTACTGAAAACCGGTATACTGATGATGTTTGATACGTTTTTCCCGGTTCCAGGATAGTTGAAGGAAATGCAGGCTGGTTAGGGCTATCAGGAAAATGCTGAGCCTCTAAACAAAAAGCCGTTCTAAAATCATCTTTCGATCCACCCTTGAAAGTGTTTTTGCTTTGCATAAAATTTCCTCCATAAAATTGCAGGCCGGGCTCTTGTGTGGTTACCGTCATTAAAATTCCTGACTTATCACCTGTAACCATTGCTGCAGTCTTAAATCCGGAAGTTTTATCACTTAATACATAATTGTGATCGTAACCTTTTCCATTTTTAAGTTGTTCATTTTGCTCTTCTAATCGTAAACCTATGGTAACAGCATTTCTAAAATCAAAAGGAGTACCGGTAACCAGTTCATTCGTTCCTATAGGTATAAAAGTGGAATCTACCGGCGTATATCTATCTGCATTAATTTGTAAAACATGATTGTTAATCGTTCCACTTCCCTCCCCATTTAAATTAAAAAATGCATGGTTTGTCAAATTCACAATGGTTTTTTTATCTGTAGTTGCTTTGTAATCGATTTTAACTTCGTTATTATTTGTAATGGTATATGTAACTTTTGCATTTAAATTTCCCGGGTAGCCCTCTTCCATATCTTTTGAAAGATAGAAAAGTTCTAATGTAGAATCGTTAGGTTGAGTAGCATCCCACACAACATATTGAAATCCATTCTTACCTCCGTGTAATGAGTTTGGGCCATTGTTCGTAAACAATGTATACTCCTTGCCATCAATAGAAAATTTACCTTTCGCAATACGGTTGCCATAACGGCCAATAGTGGCTCCAAAATATGGCTCTGTTGATTTAATATAATCCTGTACACTACCGAGACCAACCACAACATCTATTAACCTCCCACTGTTATCGGGCACCCATAAACCAACTAAACGTCCTCCATAATTTGTTATGGCGGCAGTCATTCCATTTTTATTTTTTAAAATATACAAATCAGTCAATTTACCATTAATACTATCCTGAAAAAGCTTTTTATTGGGGAGCGAAATTTTCATGGCGTTTGTATCTGATATTGAGGTAGAAGCATTGGTACTTTTGGTATTCTCTCCGCAACTCAAAAAATATACGGCAGCAAAAAGGATGATGAATTGTCTTTTCATATTTATTTATTTGGCTTCACGAAAATTTTTCTCGTATAAAAATTAAAAAAATTATTTCTATAATATTACAATATAAAATTATTTATTCCCAACATTCAGTTTTTTTATCAAATTCACTTCATCTTTACGATAAGGTGTGCCATCTTTAAAATAAATGTCGTGGAACCATTCTATTGGCTGATCGCCGGTAGGAACAGGAGTATCCCATGCATAAATTGTATTACTCTTTCCATCAACAAAACCCCAGTTAATAGCGCCGATGTTGTATTTTTTTAGCATAGGCAATATGTTAGAGAATCTACTGTTTCTGGTTCTGGCCATATATTCTGTACAAATCATCGGCCTGCCGGTCGCTTTCAATAACTCAAGCGTTCGTTGATGCCAGTTTTGATCTTCATAATTATGATATGTAACCACATCTGAATTTTGTAATTGAAAAGCATTAAGTTTTTCAAAACTCCAATCCCATAAACCTACGCTTAGGGGTTGATCGGGATTAACAGCCCTTGCCCAACTGAATACTTTTTTTAGAAGTGGTAATGAAGAATCTTTTTTACCTGAATTGCCCGGTTCGTTATACAGATCCCAAAGCAAAATACGTTTATCACTTTTAAATTGGGTTAAAACATCTGTAACATATTTTTCAAGTTCCGGAAAGAGTGTTGTATCATTTGACAGTGGCTGTCCCGGGTCTTGCACCCAACCTGAATTATGTACGCCCGGCTTTGGTTCTGGTTGCTTCCCCGCTAGAGGAATTTTATTCCAGCAGTCATCAAAAAAAACAAACAGTGTTTTAATTCCATGCCTGCTTGCAATATTTAAAAATTTGTCCATTCTTGCTTTAAATCCTTGCGGATCCTGTTTCCATGCTACACTATGTAAGTATACCCGCATGGTATTGAACCCTATATTTTCAGCCCATCCAAGTTCACGATCAATTGTAGCACTATCAAATGTTGCTGCCTGCCACATTTCCAACTGGTTTATGGCAGTGCTTGGTAAAAAATTTGCGCCTGTCATCCATTTATGTTCATTATACCATGCCCAGGCTTTTTCCGGAGTCCAAAGTTTGCCCCGCACTTGAGCTTCAATGACTGTTTTTTGCGGTTTTAATTTTTGGGCTTCAACCTCTCCGAATAAAATGAAGAATAAAAGAAAGAACAAACTGTTTACTGGCCTAATAAAATCTTTTGGATTCATCTTTATATTTTAAAATTGTTTTTGCCCGGGAGCTTTTATGGAAATACCCGCTTTTACAGGTTCGCCAAAATACGGAATTCTTTTTTTATTCCAGGTAAAACGTTGTGCCCTTGGTGAACGAAATTTGCCGCAACCTTGAGCCGGAGCTGAATTAGCATGATATAATATCCAGTCTTCTTTACCATCAGGGGATTTAAAAAAAGAATTGTGACCCGGCGTATAAACGCCATTTTCCGGTGACTGGTCAAATACAGGTTGAGGTGATTTTAACCATGATGAAGAATCCAATAAATTTTTCTTCCCTGTAAATGTTAGCATTCCTAAACTATAATTTTCTGTCCAGCAGCCACTGGCAGAATAAATTAAATAAAATTTCTTTTTGTGATTTAATATTTGAGGCCCTTCATTAACATTCACATGTGGTGGATTATTTGGATCATTTAAATCACCATGCCTTTCCCAATCATAAACAGCGCTGGATATTCTTACTCTTTCCCCATCGATGGTCCAGGGATTTTTCATTTTTGCAATATATATATCCTGCTATCCATTTTTGTCTCCCTCCCATCCAGACCATACTATGTATAAGTTTTTGCGAAAGGTAAAAACACTTCCATCAATTGCCCATTTATCAGATGGATCTGAAACTTTTCCTTTAAAATTCCAATTTCCTGATAACGGATCT
>JBBJOK010000078.1:0-5813 GCA_037721545.1 Chitinophagaceae bacterium | reverse complement strand
TAAAAATATCAGAATTTCTTTACTATAGCAACTAAAGGCTCAACTATGTTTACAATAAAATTTAATTAAGACTTCTGTTCAACAGTGTATTCCGGCTTCCAGTCATAAATTTTATTTTGATACATTGAATCATTAGCAAGTTTCACAATAATTGCTGTTTTAGAACCGGTATATACATTGGATGATGGCAATTTTTTATTAAGAATACACTCATAAAATTCCTTCAAAGCATACCAGGTACCATCCTTTGTAGATTTTTCTTTCAATATTGGTATGCCTCCTTCTTTTGTCCATTCAATTTTGGTAGCGCCTGTAACACCATCAACTGTTTCCAACGTTTTACGGGTTTTGTTTTCAGGATAAAAATAACCGTCATTCACTTTTAATTCAACAGTACCTTTTGTGCCTTTTATTTTGAAAATATAACCTTCACGTTCATTTCCAAGCGTGGCACCAAAATTACCGATCATACCTTCTTTATACCTGAGTAATACCTGAATATTATCAAAGGTTTCCCGGCCATCTTTATAAAAATCTATCCCTCCCGTTGCAATAATAGTTTGAGGTGTCGCATTAAAAGCCCAGTTGATGAAATCAATCTGGTGTGACAATAATTCGGCGGCTAACCCTCCCGAATATTCCTTATACATCCGCCAGTTGATCTGGCGTTCCAAAGAAATATTGGGCACAGCCCGGCGCCATGTAGAATTGCGGTCCCATCTACAATCTATCTGTGTAACTTTTCCCAAATAATCTTTTTCAATCATTTCTTTCACTCTGGCATAAAGGGGAACCGAACGGTATTGATGGCCTACCTGGAAAACCTGCGCCGGTTTTGAGTGTACTAATTTTATAAATGCTAAACTCTCATCGATAGTAAATGCCATCGTTTTTTCATGATAAATATGCTTGCCAGCTTTTAGTGCGTCAGAAGAGATTTGAAAGTGAAGAAATAATGGCGTGGCATTTACAACAGCGTGAACATTTTTATCATCGAGCAAGCGGCGATAGTCAGTATATGTTTTGATGTTATCTGAAGGCATAATTTTTTTGGCTTCAGCAAATCGAAAATCGAGTACATCACATATTGCTACAACATTAAAAATATCGCTTAAATCTTTCATCACTGACATGATGCCTTTACCCCTATCGCCACAACCGATGATGCCAATATTTATTTTCTCGGAGTGCATTGTTCCAAATCCATCAAATGATTTTGAGATATAAAGACCCCCAGCCAACATGCCCGAATTTTTTATGAACTCCCGACGTTTCATCAATTTAATTTTTAATTTTTAGATATTTATAAAAACCGGTGGTTGCAGTATCACTAACGGTTCCATCTTCCTTTTTATAAACAAAGTAAGCTTCCATGTCTTTTTTATGAGCTAAAAACTTCAAAGATTTTTTTACACCCATTATCATAAACCCATTATCGAACGCATCAGCAGTAATGGCGTCTTTGGCAACTACGGTAACACTTATCATACCATTGTCTACCGGGTAACCTGTTACAGGATTTATGAGATGAGAATATGTTTTACCATCTTTCACAAAATAATTTCGATAATTACCCGAAGTTGTAACAGCTCCTGAACTGAGGTAAATTGTATGTTTTGCAGGAAGAAAATCAGCATCAACACCTGGCATTTCAACACCAACTCTCCATTGCTTGCCTAATTGGTTTTTACCTTTTACTCTAATTTCTCCGCCTAATTCTACCATATAATCTTTAATATAATTTTTTTCTAAAAAATCTGAAATTACATCTACAGTATATCCCTGGGCAATTCCATTACAGTCAATTTGAACACACGGGTTTTGTTTTCTTAATTTGTTTTCATCTAATTTCAACATAAATGTGCCGGTACATTTTTGTAATGCAAGAATGGAGCTTGAATCGGGTTTAGAATTATTTTTTGGTTCTCCAAACCCCCATGCCTGTACTAACCGTTTAACAGTAATATCAAATGAACCATTTGTTTCTTTATATGCTTGAATTGCCTTTTTTACAACATTAATAAAATGATCATCCAATTCACAGCCCCATTCCGATTTATTAAATTTATTTATGAGAGAATATGGCTTATATAAAGATAGTGAACTATCAATTCTATTAAAGATGCTATCTATCTGAACTTTAGCAACTGTGCTGTCTTTTTCTAAATAGGTTATATGATAGGTTGTGCCTTGCGCATTACCGTTGATAATATAAACTTTAGAGGGTTTTGTTTGAATTGTGTGAGAGAATAACAGGGTAACAAAAATAAATACAGGTATGTTTAAAAATGCTTGCATTAATCACTAAGTTACAAAGAAGAATTTAAAACATAAGTAGTCAGATGAAACTAATCATATATATATCTAATCAAATTCTTTTTATATATATCATGTAATTACTTCTTAATACAAATGCTATTTTTGTAACGGTGCAAAAAAATGGCCAAGAGACCATGTTGTACAAATTAAAATTTTAACTAACCCTATATTCATTCATAATTATTTTAATGCCAAAGCTTACTGATAAAGTCGTTGCTATAACAGGGGGGACTGATGGTATAGGTAAAGCGTTAGTGGAATCTTTAATTAAACAGGGAGCTAAAGTTGCCACTTGTGGCAGAAACCCGGATAAATTATATAGCCTCCAGATAAATAATTCCAACAAATTTTTACATACTGTAATAGCTGACGTTAGCAATGAGCATGATTGCAAAAGATTTATTGAGAGCACAGTAAATACATTTGGAGGCATTGATGTTTTAATAAACAATGCCGGTGTTTCTATGAGAGCCTTGGTAAAAGATACTGACCTTGCCACCCTAAAAACCGTAATGGACATAAATTTTTGGGGAACTGTGTACTGTACTAAGTTTGCACTTAATGAAATTATTAAAACAAGGGGGACTATTGTAGGAGTTTCTTCAATTGCCGGATATAGAGGTTTACCTGGCAGAAGTGGATATAGCGCAAGCAAACATGCAGTAAACGGATGGCTTGAAGCACTACGGACCGAGTTAATTGATACAGGTGTAAATGTAATGTGGGTAAGCCCCGGCTTTACCACATCTAACATTAGAAACATGGCTTTAAATAACGAAGCGTTACCACATGGCGAGTCACCAATGGATGAAAATAAATTGATGAGCGCTGAAAAATGTGCTGGATATATTATAAAAGCAATTGAAAAAAGAAAACGTACTTTGGTATTAACTTTTACAGGAAAGCAAACTGTATTTATGAACAAGTTTTTTCCTAAGTGGGCGGATAAACTCGTAAGGAAACATTTTTTTAAAAACGGAGAACTCATTAGATAATAATTATTGACAAATAATTATTAATTGATATCAATGCCCTTAATAACTCTTACATCTGACATAGGCCCACAGGATTTTCTTGTTGGCGCAATAAAAGGCCAGCTTCTAACCGCAAATCCTAATTTCAATATCGTAGATATTTCTCATAATGTGTCACCATTTAACTACCCTCAAGCAGCATATGTGTGTAGAAATGCTATCAGAAACTTTCCTGAAAAAACATTTCATATTGTGCTGGTGAACCTCTTTGATCAGCGGCCTGAGCATCTTTTATTAATAGAACATAATGATCAATATATAGGCTGTGCAGATAATGGTTTAATAACAATGATTTTAGAAGAAGTGCCAAAAAAGATTGTAGCTATTCCATTAAGTAAATCTGTACAAAAAACTACATTGTATTGTGCATCAGTGTTTGCAAAAGCATATGATCAGTTACTCGGAGGAGAAATTTTTGAAAATATAGGGGATGCTAATGTTTCTATTGAAGTAAAAAATCCATTAAGAGCTTTGTTGGGAAATAATTGGATAGAAGGACAGATCATCTTTATAGATAATTTTGAAAATGTAATTATTAATATAACTAAGGAAGAATTTGAAGAACAGCGTCGTGGAAGAAGCTTTAAAATTGTTTTTAAAAGAGATGAAATTATTGACAAAATAAGCGACACGTACGCCGATGTTTCAGAAAGCGAGAAACTGGCTTTATTTAATTCTGCAGGATACCTTGAAATCGCTATTAATAAAGGTAATGCTGCAGGGTTATTTGGTTTACAGGGCTATACAGAAAGTTTAAATACCCAAAGCCAATATTTGCAAAACAGGTTACTTTATCAAACTATAAAAATTTATTTTGAGTGATTTTATCGTAGGATATAACCTCATATGAAATTTGCTGTGTAACAAAGAGAATATATAACTTTGCATAAAAATATATAAATATGAAAAAAATATTCTCAACATTTTTAATTTGTACCGTTGCTGCGATTGCATCAGCACAGGTAAAAGTACCGGCACCTTCCCCAACCCAAACAATTAAACAGGATTTTGGCCTATCTGCAATAGAACTTATTTACTCTCGTCCTGCGATGAAAGGGCGAAAAATCTTTGGCGACCTTGTTCCATGGAATAAAGTATGGAGAACAGGTGCAAATAATGCTACCCGTTTAAAGTTTACTGATGATGTAATGATAGGCGGTAAGGCATTAAAAGCAGGAGAATATGCATTGTATACAGTACCTGGCGATAAAGAATGGGAAATAATCATCAACAAAGGATCCGCTAACTGGGGCACTAATTACAAACAAGAGGATGATGTTTTCCGCATTAAAGCAATGCCAATGAAATTAACTGAAACAGTAGAAAATTTCACAATGCAATTTGCAAACGTAAAACCTACCAGTACAGACCTTCATATCATGTGGGACAAAACTGCAGTAGCAATACCGATTACTACCGACATCGATAAAAGAATAATGGCACAGATAGACAATGCGATGAATAAAGATTCGCGCCCTTATTTTCAATCTGCTATGTATTATATGGAGAATGGTAAAGATATGAACCAGTCTTTACAGTGGTTTGATAAAGCGATAGAACAAAACCCCAAAGGTTACTGGATTTACCATCAAAAAGCAAATGCCCTTGCAAAAATGGGTAAAAAAGCCGAAGCTAAATCAATAGCACAAAAGTCTATGGATATGGCACGTGAAGAAAAGAATGATGATTATGTAAGGTTAAATGAAAAACTGATGGCAGATTTAAAATAAAATAATTAAAATTTTTATTAACGCCTCCTCAATAATTTTGTGGGGGCGTTTTTATTTTCCGTTGATCAGCTGCAGTAAAGAACAATTGAAAGATTATTCCGATAATAATTACCAGTAAAGCGCCAATCACATTCAGCCATAAAAATGAAACAATATCTGCTTTGTAAATGAGTATCACTAAAAGTTCAGAAATGAGTGCTGCATAAAAAACAGCATGCCCTTTTATTTGTTTAATCCAAAAAGCAACTAAAAATATCCCCAGAATAACCCCGTAAAATAATGAACCTAAAATGTTCACAGTTTCAATAAGACTATTACCTAAATTACTGGCAAACTCCGCCACGGCTATGCAAAAGATCCCCCAAAACAAAGTGTATAATTTGGATATTTTGTAATCCATTTTCTCGGTAAGCTCTTTATTTATAAATTTTTTGTGTATATCAACAACGGTACAGGAGGCTAATGCATTAAGTGCAGCCGCAATGCTTCCCCATGCAGCCAAAAATATTACAGCGATTAATAGCCCTACCAAACCTTTTGGTAAATAATCAATTACAAAACGCAGAAAAATATAGTTAGTATCATTTACATCCTCCCCCGGCAAAGCTCTTTTTAATACATCTTTATATTGCTTTTTAATAATTGCTTTTTGCTCATGGTAGCTGTTGGGGTCATTGCTTGCAGCTATAAGTGAATATTGATTTTCTAAACTTATTAATGAATCTTTTTT
>JBBJOK010000441.1:0-2596 GCA_037721545.1 Chitinophagaceae bacterium | reverse complement strand
ACAATTCTAAAAGTTGTGCCCTTTCCTAACTCTGAGTGTTTTACAATTAAATGCCCTTTATGATATTGCTCAATTATTCTTTTTGACAGCGATAATCCCAGGCCCCACCCTCGCTTTTTGGTAGTAAAGCCAGGTTTAAAAACTTTATTGATATTTTTTTTGCTAATCCCTTTGCCTGTATCAGTAATATCGATAATTATAACAGCAGTTTCAGTTTTAATTTTAATGTTTATTGAACCTTTTCCTTCCATAGCATCCAATGCATTCTTTAATAGATTTTCAATAACCCAATCAAATAATGAAGCTGAAATTTTTGCATTTATGGTCTCGATACCTCCCGTATCTAAAGTAAAATTTATTTTTTCGGTTGAGCGCCTTTTAATATAAACAACCATATTTCTAACCTGCTCTACAATATTTTTCTCTTCCAAATTTGGAGTGCTTCCAATTTTGCCGAAGCGATCACTGATCAATTTTAACCGGTCTACATCTTTTTCCATTTCAATTGCGATAGTGTTATCTGTTTCTTTTTCTCTTTCTTTCAGCATCTCTACCCACCCTTGTAAAGAAGAGATGGGCGTGCCAAGTTGGTGGGCCGTTTCCTTTGCCATGCCAGCCCATACCTGGTTTTGAGTAGACTTATTTCTAACAGATATGGAATATAAAATGATAAAAATAAAAAGTGCAACAATAAGCAGCTGCACCAATGGGTAATACCTTACTTGCTTTAATAATACTGAATTGCCATAGTAATATTTATTAATGATAAGAGGATCCCTGCTGACTTCAACTATTATTGGATCATGTTGATTTTTAAACTCCAGTACTTTTTTCTTTAGGTAGTTTGTATCCGATTTTATTTTATTTGTGTCAAGGTTCAACCCTAGCCCATAAGGATGATCATTTTCATCCGTTTCTATTATTGGTATATCAGTATTTTCTGAAGTAATAATATTAGTAAGATCTAAGGCAGAAGGCTCTGTTGCATTAGCTCTTGTTTTTAATGACTGTACCCATACATTAACTTTTTTTGTTTCTTCTGCGGCTATTTTTTTTGCCAGGAAATTTGAATAGAAAATTGTTCCTGTAACAATAGCTACCGCTATCAGGGCTATATAAGTTCTCCAATTAAATACCTGGCCGATCATTTTGATTGTTATTCATCAAATCTAAATCCCCGTTATACCAAAAAAAAATATATTTTAAATTGGGATGGGCAACAATCATCCTTCCTAATTTAACCGGGTGGTAAAATCTTTATGTTTGTGTTATTATTGCTAAAACATTTAAGTGTTGACATCTTCACCATTAGTAGCTATTGTTATTCTTAACTGGAACGGCAAAAAACTACTTGAAAAATTTCTACCATTTATATTTTCTACTACTTATAAAAATTATTTTGTAGTTGTAGCAGATAACGGATCAACGGATGATTCTATCCCGTTTCTTCACAAACATTACCCGCAAATACAAATTTTAAAAAGTGAAGTGAATAAAGGTTTTGCTAAAGGGTATAATGATGCATTGAAATTAGTGACTGCAGATTATTATATTTTATTAAATAGTGATGTTGAAGTAGAACCCGGCTGGGTAGAGCCGGTAATTGAATTGATGGAGTCAGACAAATTAATAGCTGCCTGCCAGCCTAAGCTGTTAAGTTATAATGATAAAAAATTATTCGAGTATGCAGGGGCATGTGGAGGTTGGTTAGATAGTTTTGGTTACCCGTTTGCAAGAGGCCGCATTTTTGATTATTATGAAACCGATACAGGACAATACGATTTACCACAGCAGATTTTTTGGGCAACAGGAGCATGTTTATTTATCAGGGCTAAAGATTTTCATGCTGCCGGAGGGTTTGATGAATATTTTTTTGCACATCAGGAAGAGATAGACCTTTGTTGGCGATTGCAACTCGCTGGCCACAAAATTTTTGTGCAACCGAAATCTGTTGTGTATCATGTCGGTGGGGGAACCTTACCTATGGGTGATAAAAGAAAAGTTTATTTAAATTTCAGGAACAATCTTATAATGCTCACAAAAAATTTACCTACAGATCAGGCTCTTTGGAAAATTCCTTTCAGAATAGTGTTGGATATTGTGTCTGGTTTAAAAGGATTATTTGCAGGGAGTTTTATACCCATTACATCAATTTTAAAAGCACATTTCCATTATGTAAGATGGATAATTTTTGAAAGGCGAAAATATGTTTTAAAAGAAAAGAAAACAGCCAGATTGTGCGGAGTTTATAAAGGGTTAGTTATATGGCAATACTTCATAAATAAAAAAAAGACATTTTCAGAGATTGTTACACCAAAAGATATTATTTAGTATCAAACTGTTATTTTTGCACTGAAAATTTAAAACATGGAACAAGAAGAAGTTTTAGATAATAACGCTGAAGTTATAGATAATACGCACAAGGATTTTGCTCATAATTGGGTTTTATCATCAAGATTTATATTCTATTGCGTGTTAGCTTTATTAGCTGCATTTAGTTTTGGGGGCTGTTATAGCCTTTATAAACACAGGTACCATGGTCAACCTGAAGTTATTGTTCCGGAAAATACTTTGTATAATCCCAAGTACAAATAAA
>JBBJOK010000440.1:0-2599 GCA_037721545.1 Chitinophagaceae bacterium | reverse complement strand
TGTTGGAGGTTGATTATTTAAAACTGCTTCCAGTATTTTTTCTCTGCTATTCATTTGGTTTTATTTTCGGTTATTGATGTTAGAGATTGTAACACATAGGCATAGAACGTACTTAGAATTTTGAGGCAAAATTGGTTTTTGTATTGAGGATCCTGACAATTATAATTTCAGTTTCTGTTACTTTGTAAACCATTTTATTTTGTTTGCTGAAGATATAAACTCTCAATGTTGCGTCATTTTTTGCAGTTCGGCCTAAGTAGGGCTGTTTTGAAAGTGTCTTAAAAATTACAATCAGCTTTTGCCTGAACTTATCTCCATATGTTTCTCCAAACTTATTTAAAATGTATTTATAGATAGCATCCTCATCCTTGTCCGCTTTTTTAGTAACAGTAATTTTGTATGTGATCATTTTCTTTTACCAATGAATTCTTCCAACGATATTACTTCGCCATTTTCATATTCCGCTATTCCTTCCTGCACAAGGTTCCATTCTTCACCAGATAGCTCTAACTCGTTTTGATGTTCAACATCCCACTCCAACTGTTTCTTCCAATGCATTAAGAGCAATTCATTGTTTGTAGAATCAACAAGATGCTTTATAGATCGTTTGTATTCGTTTAGTTTCATCTTCTACTTTTTATAAAGGTAAAAATTTTTATAATGCTGTAAGAGTATTTGAAGGTGTGGTGAAGTGTATTTGCGTGTGACATTTTGTTTATTGTCATCATTAGTTTTTCATATACCAGACGAAGCCTGGGTTTTCATTTGCCTCGGGTAGTCGCAGACTACGAAGAGCGTTATGGCAGAACGGAACAGTAAGGAGAACTGGACGTGGAGCCGTGCAGAAAGGAACACTAAGGAGAGTTGGGGAACACTACAGAGAGCTGAGGCTTTATGTTTCAATTACTTCCTTAGCTCTGTTATTTTCTTTTCGATTCCATTATCATCAATATACTTCCAAAATGTCCAGCCATTTTCGGTAGCATTTTCCGGTGCGCCATTATCAACCTTAACAGCAATTGCAGCGGCGCTGGGACTTTCATATAAATTGCCTTTGTAAAATATTTTTGTTGTGGACGGATTGAAAGTCGCTTCCGCTTTTTTGGATTTATAGGAACAAAATATATTGATGTTTGCTGCTTCTTCAAATTTTATTTCCTCATAAAACTCTTCTCTTATTGCATCTCTGGGGTTAATAAGGCGTTTTTTAATAATCTCAAAAATAGCGTTCGCTCTAAATTCAATAAAGAAATTATATTCCTTATCATATTCGCCGCTCAATAATTCTTTTGTGATTAAATGATTTTCTAAAGATTTTTCTATTTCCGGGTTTATCACTTTAATTTCCCGTAAATATTCAGAAGGTGTTTGGTCGCTAATTTTTATATTTTGAATTTTAGGAATCAATGTTCTGTTTGCAACACAGTCTATTAAATCCTTTTCGCCTTCAGTAGCTAAGACCTTATTGAGGTAATTTTTTGGGAAAATATGATGGTCTTCTAAAGTTGAATTAAGAGATAAACGTGCATCATTGTTCCAATTTAATAGACCGGAGTTTTCATAATTTATTAAATTTAAAATACCCTTGTAAACGGCATTTGCCTTTTTATCGAAAGAGTAAATATCATCCGAGGATAATATTTGCAACTTTGATAGTTTGTTAAAATAACTTGCTGAATTAATTTTTTTACCTTTCCCTATCTGAACTAAAATATTTGAGTCTTCAATAATCCTTTCATTAGAAGAGCCTGAATACCTTAACGAAAAAACAGAATTCCAATACCAATATTCAATAAACTTTTTTTGTTGAGGATTCATTTGATGAAAGTCTCCGCCAATTTCTTTTAAGAAATTCATCAAGGGAATTATCATGTTGTCATAAGGCATCCAGTCTTGGGAAATAATGAAGTTATTTTGATATAGGAAATCAAGGGTTATTCTATATAATTTGCACAAATTGTCCCACCATATTTTAAAATCTTCCGCGTTCAAAAAAGTCAGAATATAGTTTCTATTAATTTCCTTCGGAGAGCTTTTTATATAAGCAATTGAACGGACGATAATTTCTGGGCTTAAATCATAATTTGGATTTTGTTGTTCAAATTCCTTTATTTTCTCTTTTAAGTTAAAATTTCCTGTATAAAGTTTGGCGGCTAAAATGTCAATAAAATTAAGTTGTACACCTCTTGTATTACTTCTTTCAAAAAAGACTACAAACTTTTCTAGGTTCATATCAAGAAGATAGAACGAAAGAAGTTTTTCTGATTTCAATAGGTCAGCAACTTTTTTGCGTAAGTTCCGAAATTTTCTAAATTCCGATCTCGAGTCGAATCCTTCATCATTACAGTACGTTCTATAATATAAGGTTGTATAGAAAAACTTTTCTTTAATCTCTTCTTCATCGTAATCATTTTGTTCTATGTCCCAAACATCAGATAGTTTAATTGATAGTCTTTCTGTGTCTTGCTCGCCTGCTATTTCCTCAAGAAGGTCTTCAAGTTTAGAGTTTTCAAAGCTGCTGTTTAAAACTTCGTCTTCATTTTTTGCAACGTACCAAACTTCATCAGTTCCTTTCAAAGCTCTATAAATTGCTGTTGTT